>NZ_JACJTH010000001.1:0-2754 GCF_014698595.1 Synechocystis sp. FACHB-908
GATGGTGACGAGGCTCGACAGTTACTCACCACTGCGGGATTACCCCTATTTAAAAGAGGAATTAAACGTTATTCCGCCTTTCAGAAGGCATCCCTTAACGGTGTTGTTGTTTCTGAGGTGAGTGATTCAAAAGCGGGTATAGCCTGGTCTGACTACAAAGCCACTGGAAAAGAAATTGTTGAGGAAATTTTGATATGAGCAAATTTAAAGGGATTTTGGACAGTCACAAACAAACGGCCCCAGCAGAAAGCCAAAGAAAAACCAAAACAAGAGGTAAGCGTAGCGATCCAGATTATGAGCAAGTCTCTGCCTATATCCGCAAGGAAACCTATAGGAATGTCAAAATTGCCTTGCTCCAAGAGGAAGAAAAGCGAGACTTCTCCGATTTGGTTGAAACCCTGTTATCTGAATGGTTGAATAATCAGTAAGTTGAGTACGCAAGTTAGTGGACAATCATAATCTCAAAAACCTTGGCTTCAAAAGCTTCTACGCAAGTCAGCAATTATTCGTCAACTTGCATACGCAACAGGGCAAGTTATTTTACTAGGGGTTTGTGTTCAATCCACCAACCCGACGTAAATCTTGTGGGCCAAATGACCAGGGCAATAATTCAGCCATTGGTAGCGGCCCGGTGGGGGTCATAACTTGTAATTCCTTACCGCCATGCTCCAACAAAACCTGACGACAGCGGCCACAGGGAGCAAGATAATTATCCTGACTATCAACACAGACCACTGCCAGTAAACGTCCCCCGCCAGTAGCTATCAAATGGGAAACCAAACCACACTCGGCACAAAGGGTTAAGCCATAGGAGGCATTTTCGATATTACAACCAACAACAATTCGCCCGTCATCCACGAGTCCTGCCGCCCCCACTAAAAAATGAGAATAGGGGGCATAGGCATTTTGTCGAACCTCAATGGCAGATCGATGTAACTGCTCCCAACAAATATCAACCATTGGCAAAATCCCATGATTATCTATCGGTGACTCTACTGCACTTTCAAACTACCCAACAATCTCAAAAAAATTACTAGGGGTTTCGAGAACAAAACGGATTCTTTCAATGTAATCAGAAACCACTTATGGCAACTGACTAAATATCCAAAAGTCCAAGTACGCAAATAAGCAGACTCAAGAAATAGTCAAAATCATTGTAAACAGGGCTTTTACGCAAATATTTGGTAATTCGCATACGCATCAGGCTACAAACTCAACTAGGTGAAAGTTCAGTTCATCCAACAAAGATCGGCTAACAGTCTCCAAAAATTACTAGGGGCTAATTATGCAATCCACACCAGTCCATCGGAAGAGGCTAACCGATCGCCGTTGTGGGGTTTAATTAGTCCGTCGCCTTGCCAAGATATTGCAGAATGAGGACTACATCCACTTTCTTTCTATCCCATTCCTCCACCACATCAAGCTTATCCTTCGGGATATACTTTGACCCCTTGTGCTGTCTGATGCCATTCTCCCAAAGCTCATAGTGATAGTAGTACTGCTCATAGGATTTTTTGCCGGAGCGGGTCTGTTTTTCGCAATAGTGCAGTCGGATATAACCACTACCCTGGCCTCGAGATCGCCGGGGGCGTACTTCCGGTAAGGGCCATCGAAGTTTTATTTTCACCCTGGGGCCAGTGATGCTGGAGGATGGCGTGACAGTCGGGGTCGATTTCAACAAACTGAGTTGTTTGTATTTTTCCTCCGGTTTGTTCTGCGGCCAGGGTGAATCCCCCACATCCGGCAAATAGGTCGAGGTGTTTAAGCTTTCCATGGCTAGAACTCCTCACAGTGGATAATTTGGTCAGTTTCGGAGCAGTATTTGTAATTTGGCGATCGCCGAGCATAGTTAATTGCTTCCTCCCGTAGGGCCGGGTCATAGAGCCATTGATTGAGACGTTCCAGTTCGGACTGGGGCTTGGGGCAAACCTCCCGCTTACTACCAAAACCCTTGAATAAACCCTGCATCATTTGCCGGAATGCTTGGGCTTGCTCTGGGGCCACCGGCTCCGGTTCGGGCTGACGCTTAAACACCTTCAAGCGAGTACCATCGGGTAGGGTCGTATATTCCGGGCAGTTATCAGTAGCGGCCAGCTCGGCTCCCTCAAGATTTTTATTAGGGGATAAGTTTGCAACTGGTTCCACACTTTCCAAACCCCTAGTAACTGCTTCCAATTCCTCGGTGGGACTTTCGCTTTCCCAAGGGGAGGGTTCACATTCAGTGACCAGGGAACAGGTTTCAGTAGTGGCCAGCTCGGCTTCCTCAAGATTTTTACTAGCGGATAAGTCCGCCACCGGCTCCACACCTTCCAAACCCCTAGTAACCTCCTCCACACCAGGCAAAAGCACTGGCGACTGAGTAGCAACCACCGCCACAGGGTTAATTTCTGGGGGTAAAACCGTCGTCACTGCCCGTTGATGGGTGATTAGGTTCTGTTGCTGGTCTTCAGGGATTTGACAGCCATTAGCGAGGCGCATTTGGGTATTTTCCACCCGATGAATGAATTCTTTCTGATACTGCTCCCACCGAATGGGCAAATTAGCTGGGTCTTTCCTGAAATGGGCCAACACATCCGCCTGCTTGTCGTGGAAGTCTCCGCCGTAACGCTTCTGCCAGTTCTTCGCCAACCAATCCCGGAAGTTGGGGTCTAGCTTGCCCTCAATGCTCCAGGGGCCATCGGGGAGCCAATCAAAGCTCTGGTTCTTCTTGGTGCGCTTTTTAGTACGACCGGCGGCGGAATATTTTTCCTCTCC
>NZ_JACJTH010000010.1:0-116628 GCF_014698595.1 Synechocystis sp. FACHB-908
CTTTTTTTGCCAAAGTATTCTCCTGATTTAAATGATATTGAGCATGACTTTAGTGCCTTGAAACGAGCTAGAATGTACGCTCCTATTGACACGTCTCTTGATGAAATTATCCGCTCTTACTGTGGCGTTTAGCATCTCAGTCTTATTTGAATCTACTATATATTCCGATCCCTATCCTCAGAGCCGTACATACAACCTTTACTGTATACGGCTCAAGCAGCGTCTTGAAATATGGATTCCGGTTAACTTTCGGTCGGTAGCATTCGCTTATTGAGACATCCTGTTTTCGCTAAAGGGGTCGGCATTGGTTACCCTCCCATTAGTGTTTGAACATTCCAAAGGGGCCATCCCCATCCAGTTAAACACCAGCGGGGAAAGGTTTTTGGAAGCCGTTCCAACTCCCCTGAACGACTTTCGAGTCGCGCGTCTAATAGGTAACTGGCCTCACTCCAAAAAATAGGATTATCTTAAAAATAATAATCCCCCACCAAATGGGCAGGGGACACTAATCAATTGGGTTTAACTAAAGCAAAACCTTTGCAAAATCAGAAAAGTCTCAATCTAGTCGAGGTCAGGCATGAACAACGTGGGTTCCGTTTCCCGGTCAATACCTTTTTCAAACCCAGCGGCCGCCGCCCGAGCACGACCAGCATGCCAGAGGTGACCAACTAAGAAGAAGAAGCCAAGGACAAAGTGGGAAGTAGCCAACCAAGCCCGGGGAGATACGTAGTTAAAGGAGTTAACGTCGGTAATAACCCCACCCACAGAGTTCAAGGAACCAAGGGGAGCATGGGTCATGTATTCAGCGGCCCGACGTACTTGCCAGGGCTGAATGTCATTGCGGAGTTTGTCCAAATCCAAACCGTTGGGTCCACGGAGGGGCTCCAACCAAGGACCACGGAAGTCCCAGAAACGCATGGTTTCACCGCCGAAGATGATTTCCCCAGAAGGAGAACGCATCAGGTATTTACCCAAACCAGTGGGGCCTTGGGCAGAAGCAATGTTGGCACCTAACCGTTGGTCCCGCACCAGGAAGGTGAAGGCTTGGGATTGGGAGGCTTCCATGCCGGTGGGGCCATAGAATTCACTGGGATAGGCAGTGTTGTTAAACCAAACAAATACGGAGGCAATGAAGCCCATTAAAGACAAAGCACCCAAGCTGTAGGAAAGATAAGCTTCCCCAGACCAAATCAGAGCCCGGCGAGCCCAGCCAAAGGGTTTGGTCAGAATGTGCCAGATACCACCGGAAATACAGATCAAACCGATCCAGATGTGACCACCGATGATGTCTTCCATGTTGTTGACACTGATGATCCAACCTTCTCCCCCAAAGGGCGCTTTCAGCAGATAGCCGAAGATAATCGCCGGGTTGAGGGTGGGGTTAGTGATCACCCGTACGTCCCCACCACCGGGGGCCCAGGTGTCGTATACACCGCCAAAGAACATGGCTTTAAAGACCAGTAACAGAGCACCACAACCCAACAGGATCAAGTGGTAGCCAATGATGTTGGTCATCTGGTTTTTATCTTTCCAGTCATAGCCAAAGAAGCTGGAATACTCTTCCAATACTTCCGGGCCACGGAGGGCATGGTAAATACCCCCAAGACCTAAAACTGCGGAAGAAATTAAGTGCAGCACCCCTACTACGAAGAAGGGGAAAATATCAGTCACTTCTCCAGCGGGACCAACGCCCCAGCCCAGGGTCGCAATATGGGGCAGGAGGATTAAACCCTGCTCATACATGGGTTTTTCGGGAATGAAGTGGGCAACTTCAAATAGGGTCATGGCCCCAGCCCAGAAAACGATCAAACCGGCGTGGGCCACGTGGGCACCAAGTAATTTACCGGAAAGATTAATCAGCCGGGCATTTCCCGACCACCAAGCAAAACCGGTAGAGGGAAGGTCACGTCCCCCCACCATCGAAGTATTAGAGAGCGTTACCACGGGGGAGAACCTCCTCAGGGAAGATAAAGTTTTCATGGGGTTGATCTTGGGGAGCCATCCAGGCGCGCATCCCTTCGTTCAACAAAATGTTTTTCGTATAGAAAGTTTCAAATTCCGGGTCTTCCGCCGCCCGTAGCTCCTGGGAGACAAAGTCATAGGCCCGTAGGTTCAAGGCTAAACCGACGATACCGACGGAACTCATCCACAGACCAGTTACCGGCACGAACAACATGAAGAAGTGCAACCACCGCTTGTTGGAGAAAGCAATACCGAAAATCTGAGACCAGAAACGGTTAGCGGTCACCATGGAATAGGTTTCTTCTGCTTGGGTGGGTTCAAATGCCCGGAAAGTATTGGAATCTTCCCCATCTTCAAACAGGGTGTTTTCCACCGTGGCACCGTGGATAGCACAGAGGAGGGCGCCGCCCAAAATCCCTGCCACTCCCATCATGTGGAAGGGGTTCAAAGTCCAGTTGTGGAACCCTTGCAGGAACAAAATGAACCGGAAGATTCCCGCTACCCCAAAGCTGGGGGCAAAGAACCAACTGGATTGTCCCAAGGGGTACATCAAAAAGACACTGACAAACACCGCAATGGGACCAGAGAAGGCGATGGCGTTGTAGGGACGAATGCCAACCAGACGGGAAATTTCGAACTGACGCAGCATAAAGCCAATCAGACCGAAGGCACCGTGGAGGGCAACGAAGGGCCACAAACCACCGATTTGGAACCAGCGGGTCAGGTTACCTTGGGCTTCGGGTCCCCAGAGGAACAGGAGGGAATGGCCGAAGGCATCGGCGGGGGAAGAGACCGCCACGGTCAAAAAGTTAGCTCCTTCTAGATAGGAACTGGCTAGACCGTGGGTGTACCAGGAAGTAACGAAGGTGGTGCCGGTTAGCCATCCCCCCAGGGCCATGAAGGCACAGGGGAAGAGCAGCAAACCAGACCAACCAATAAATACGAAACGATCACGCTTTAGCCAATCGTCGAGGACATCAAACCATCCTCTTTCGACTGGGGCGCGTCCGACTGCAATAGTCATAAATGCAAATCCTCTTGCGTAGCTAGCATCAAAGGCAAGAATTTCTAAAGGAGGCTTTTGTAATTTGGGTTATGCCATTTAGACTCCATTCTCTAATAAGACGAGACGATTGGAAACTACACCGCCGGGGTATAGCGGTTGGCCAAAACCCAAATGCGGCCTGTCGGTGGAACAATATTTGTTCTCCTGATGCCATTTTCTTATGGGTAGCAAGCCAGGCCACAGGGGCCAAACCTGCACTTATGTTGGCGTTCCTTGCCGAAACGCATCTACATATTATTAGCAAATATTTTACATTCTGACATATTCACTCTCATAATCGCCGATCGCCAGGGGTCTAGGATTCCGGGGCTTGGCCGGCAATATTGATGCGATGACTGAGGCTAGTGAGGGTCTGACTGGTCTCCCAATCTTTTTGCTGGAGCTGGGTTATTTTGTCGCAACTGTACATCACGGTGGTGTGGTCTTTCCCGCCAAAGGCTTCCCCAATGCGAGGCAAACTCAGGTCTGTGTGCTGACGCATTAAATACATCCCCACTTGACGCGCCAGGCTAACTTCCCGACGGCGGGAGTTACTGAGTAGTTCTTCAACCTTTAACTGATAATGCTGGGCCACAATGGTGATGATGGTCTCCGGGGCGGCGGCCACCTTTTCCACCGGGGGATTGAGCACCGGCGCAATGTTTTCCACTGTCATGGCCACGTTCGATAGGGACGTGTAGGCGATCGCCCGGATCAGGGCTCCTTCCAGTTCCCGGATGTTGGAAGTGTAATGGGAAGCAATATACTCAATGACCTCCTTGGGCAGACGAATCCTGTCGTACTCAGCCTTTTTTTGCAGAATGGCCATGCGGGTTTCCAAATCTGGCACCTGGATATCGGCAATTAAGCCCATGGAAAAACGGGAAATGAGCCGGTCCTGTAAGCCAGGAATCCTTTGGGGAGCACGGTCGGAGGCTACAACCACTTGTTTGCCCGCTTCGTGGAGACTGTTGAAGGTGTGGAAAAACTCCTCTTGGGTGTACTCCTTGCCCTTAATAAATTGAATGTCGTCAATGAGTAGAAAGTCTGCACTGCGGTAATAGCTTCGGAAATCCTCCATATTGTCCTGGCGGATGGCCGTGATCAGATCATTGGTAAATCTTTCTGTGGAAACGTAATAAACCTTGGCGTTAGGGTACATTTCCAGTCGGTAATGGGCGATCGCCTGCATGAGGTGGGTTTTGCCTAGACCAACGCCGCCACAGAGAAAAAGAGGATTAAATTCCCGTCCGGGGGATTCTGCTACAGCCAAAGATGCCGCATGGGCCATGCGATTGGTGGGCCCCACCACAAAACGAGAAAAAGTATATTTACCATTGAGCGCTGTGGCATTTTTAGGGGTGGTCTCCATGGGCAGAGAAGACTCCTGGCCAATTAAGCTATGGGGTTCCAAGCCATCGGTAATGAGCTTCACCGTGATCTCCTGGCCTGTTAAATCCGTCAGTACCTCCATCAGCAGTGGTCCATAGCTTTTTTGCAGATGGTTCAGGACAAAACCATTCTCCACCTGAATGGTGGCCACCCCATCCCCCAAGGAAATTAGGACTGATGCTTTGATCCAAGTGTCAAAGGCCGGTTTGGTTAACTGGGTTGCCAGGATTGCTAGGGCCTGTTGCCAAAGATTTTCGCAGGAGACCATCAAAAATATACAAATATACTTAGTAGGAAAACTCTATTGGTGAGCGTGAACGGCCTAAAACGATTGGAACATGATTGCTAAAAAAGCAAAGGTTCCCACCACCACCAAGGCGATCGCCACCACAAAACTAATGGAAAGACGGGACTGGTAAGTGAAACGTCCCCGTTCAATGTGCTTTAAATCCTGACGGTGATTAATGGCCGCCGCCAGTAGGGCTAAGGTGCCAATGATAATAAAGGATAAACCCAAAGTCCGGGATAGGTGAAAACCATTTCTGCCCCCCGGAAACGCGCCATGGATGGCAGCGACAATACGGTCAATGCCCACGCCAAAACTGATCAAAGAAAGGCTGGTGCGAATCCAAGCCATTAATGTCCTTTCTGCGGCGGCCCGATTCCGTTCCTTGGCCAATTCATTGGCTAAGTTATAGGGCTCTGGAGTTGGGGGATAATTATCCATACATTTCGCTAGCAAGTAAATTTGCTGTTTATCAAAAAAATGGACGCTAAAATCCCCTATTAAAGCCAAACCCAAGCAAAAGGCCCAAAGCCCAGAGACTTTGGACAATATGACCAGGTATTTGTCCCAGAGCTGAGGGGGCAATAGGCAATAACTGTGGGAAACTGAGAAAAACCAGATCCCTAGCCGGTTAACCCCCACCCTCTAACATTTAACCATGGCCAATCCTGTCACTTTGCCCCAAACTTTTCTGTTACTCGGCTCTGGGGAATTGGGCAAGGAATTTACCATTGCCGCCCAGAGATTGGGCAATCGGGTCATTGCGGTGGACCGTTATCCGGATGCGCCAGCCATGCAGGTGGCCCAGGTTGCCGAAGTCATTTCTATGTTGGATGGGAATGCCCTGGAAGCAGTGGTAAAAAAATATCAGCCGGATTGGATTGTGCCAGAAGTGGAGGCCATCCGCACGGAAAAATTGTTGGAGCTGGAAGCCGGGGGCTATCGGGTCATTCCCACCGCCCAAGCCACCAATCTGACCATGAACCGGGACCGGATTCGGGAGTTGGCCGCCCAACAGTTGGGGGTACGTACTGCCCGTTACAATTACGCCACCAGTTTGGCCGAGTTAGAGGAGGTAAGCCAGGCCATTGGTTTTCCCAATGTGGTCAAGCCGGTCATGTCTTCTTCGGGTAAGGGGCAATCTGTAGTTAACAATGCAGGAGAGGTGCAACAGGCCTGGTCAGCGGCGATCGCCGGAGCGAGGGGGGATCAGACCAAGGTGATTGTGGAGGAATTTATTCCCTTCGAGTTGGAAATTACGCTCTTAACTATCCGCCAATGGCAGGGAGAAACTCTGTTTTGTGATCCCATTGGCCACCGCCAAGAACGGGGAGACTATCAAGAATCATGGCAACCAGCCCCCTTAACCCAAAGGCAACTAGCCCAGGCCCAGGCGATCGCCAAAACCGTTACCGATGCTCTGGGGGGGGCGGGTATTTTTGGAGTGGAATTTTTCATTACCCCGGAGGAAGTGATTTTTTCCGAATTGTCCCCCCGGCCCCATGACACTGGCATGGTTACCCTCATTTCCCAAAACTTGAACGAATTTGAGCTACATTTGCGGGCCATTTTAGGTTTACCCATTCCTCAAATTAAACAAACGGGGCCCGCCGCCAGCGCAGTTATCCTCGCTCTAGAAGCTGGGGAAAAGCTTAGTTACGCCGGATTAGCAGAAGCTTTAACAGAATCCGGCACCGATGTGCGTTTATTTGGTAAGCCCAATGCCAGACCCCATAGGCGTTTAGGAGTTGCCCTAGCCCAGGCAGAATCGGTCGATGCAGCCCGACGTTTAGCCCAAACTGTGGCGGAAAAGGTAATAGTGCAAACAGAATAACAGACAAACAAAAACTTCCCTAAGGAGAGATTCCCTGGGGGAAGTTAAAAAGCTCTGGGTTTTGGTCACTGTATTCCGTTGTCGAAATCCTCAGGATCTGAAAATTTTCCGCAGTTAGGGAATCAGGGGAAATTTAAGAACATTTCAGGTTTGACCCGACCGAATTAACTGTGGGCCACGTCCTGTCCCACCACATCCACCACATCCACCACCACGGTTTCCTGGGGGGCATCCTTTTCCTGCTTGGTTGTCTTGTTTTTTAAGCCAGTGAGAACCATTTGGGAAATTTCCGATACCAGCAAAGTGGCAATTAAACCATCGTCAATCCAACCAAGTACGGGGAAAACGTCGGGCAGAAAATCGATGGGACTGAGGAGATACACCAAGGAGCCGAGGACAATCCACCAACGGTACCGGGGATGGTTCAGCATTTGACGGTACCAACCATAGAGAGACTCGAGGGAAAATTTCATGGGGTGCGGGGGGAAAGAACAATTTAATTTTGGCAGATCCAATGGGGGCTCCGGGGGGGAAAACTCCCAGGCTTGGGGACGGATTTCCCTCTAGCCTTGGGTTTAGCCAGCAGTTTCTCTTTTGAGCGCTGACATTGCCCCCCAGTCGGCAATAATGTATCTGTCGTTAACCTTGTCTTTGCCAGGCCCATGCTGATTTCCCGTGCCCCTGTCCGCATTAGTTTTTTTGGTGGGGGAACCGATTATCCTGAGTATTTTCTCCAGCATGGTGGTGCGGTTCTAGCTACGGCAATCGACAAATTTTCCTACGTTACTGCTAGTCCTTTTCTGAGTCATTTATTTGACTATTCCATTCGCGTTTCCTACCGCAAAGTGGAATTGGTTAAAAATCCTAGCGAAATGGAGCACGTGGTTTTTCGGGAATGCTTGAAATTCTGTGGTTTAGAAAAAGATATTGAGCTTCATAACGTGGCGGATTTACCAGCTTTTACCGGTCTGGGGTCTTCCTCTGCTTTTACGGTTTCCTTGCTCCAGGCTCTGCACTCTTTTAAAGGGGAATTTATCCGTCCTTTGGATTTAGCCTATGAAGCCATTTATGTCGAAAGGCATTTGGTCAAAGACAAGGTGGGTTGTCAGGATCAACTAATGGCCGCCATGGGGGGATTTAACTTGGTGGAATTTCGCAAGGAAGACGATATTGTGGTCAGTCGGGTCACCATGGCCCCGGAAAGGATGGCGGAGTTTGAAGAACATATTTTTATTGTTTTTACCGGCATTAAACGGCGGGCAGCCAATGTGGTGGAAAAGCAATTAAAAAGGGTGGGTGATAATCGAGAAACCCTGAAACTGATGCGTGCCATGGTGGACAAAGGTTGGGACATTTTAACTAGTAACCAATGTTTGTCAGCCTTCGGAGAATTATTGGATCAAGCCTGGCAGGCAAAGCGAAGTTTAGATGTGGGCATTTCCAATGGCGACATTGACCGCATTTACCAACAGGGAAGGGAAGCCGGGGCCTGGGGCGGTAAATTGCTGGGGGCTGGAGCAGGGGGTTTTATGTTATTTTTTGCCCCCCCATCAGTGCATCCCCGTTTGGCGGAAACTTTTAAGGATCATCAAGTCTTGTCGGTAAAAATTAATGCCCCTGGTTCCCAGATCATCTTCTCTTAGGTTGAAAGCTGTTTATTTCCATGGACCCTGACGGTCAAGCAAGGGCAGGAAAAGTATCATGGATGATGACGCCCTAATTCTTTGCCCATGAACTTAGCCACCATTAAAGTCACCTTGCCGGAACTAATTGGCCGTTACCAGTCCCAGGCAGACTTTATCAGTATTCGTTTGGAACAGTCCGAAGGAACCCAAATTAGCTTGCGGAGTGACCAGGTGGAAACCCTCAGTGAGGGTATTGCCATGGGTGGCCAGGTGCGGGTTTGTCATCAAGGGGGTTGGGGTTTTGCCAGTTTTAACCGTTGGGAACAGTTACGCCAAAGACTAGAAGAGGCGATCGCCGCCGCGCGATTAATTGGGGATGATGAAACCCTGTTGGCTCCCATTGATCCGGTTCAACAAACCTTTATCAATCCTTTAACGGGCAAAGATCCCCGCCAGATTAGTTTGGCTGATAAAAAAGCTCTGTGTGACCACTACAATGATTTGCTCCGGGGCACCAGCGATAAGATTACCACCACCCATGTGCGCTACAGCGACAGCCAACAAACGGTGTTGCTAGCTACTTCGGAAGGGACTCTGTTGGAGCAATGTTGGTGGGATTTGGAAATGCGTTTTGCGGCCACCGCCAAAGATGGCAACGGCGTTCAAGTAGGTAGAGAAACCACAGGCTCCCGCCGGGGCTACGGGGATTTGGAAAATTTAGACCAGGTGGTGCAGGGGGCGGCCCAACGGGCAGTGAAAGCGTTAACTTTGCCCACAGTGCAGGGAAAAACTTATCCGGTGGTGATTGACCCAATTTTGACTGGGTTATTTGTCCACGAAGCCTTTGGCCATCTGTCCGAAGCGGATATGCTCTACGAAAATCCCGACTTTTTGGAAGTGATGAGTTTGGGTCGGCGCTTTGGCCCGCCGGAATTACAAATTTTTGATGGAGCGGCTCCACCAGGGCACCGGGGTAGTTATGGTTTTGACGATGAAGGGGTGCCCGCCAGTACCACCCAGTTGATTAAAGATGGGGAATTGGTGGGTAGGCTCCATTCCAGGGAAACGGCGGGGAAATTGGGGGAAAAACCCACTGGCAATGCCCGCTGTTTGAACTACCACTATCCCCCCATTGTGCGGATGACTAATACGTGGATTGGCCGGGGCGAAACTCCTGTGGCTAATTTGTTAGACGGCATTGAGGAAGGGATCTATGCCCAAAATTGGCTGGGGGGTATGACCAACGGGGAAATGTTCACCTTTAGCGCTGGAGAGGCCTGGATGATCCGCCATGGTCAGCTAGCGGAACCGGTTAAAGATGTGACCCTGTCCGGCAATGTGTTTAAAACCCTGGCTAACATCGAGGCGATCGCCGACGACTTTTATTGGGATGAGTCTGGGGGCTGTGGCAAAGGGGGCCAAAATGGTTTGGCGGTGGGTTGCGGTGGCCCCAGTTTACGCATCCGGGATGTGGTGGTGGGGGGCGATGCCGCCTAGACCCCTGCTGTTTCGGACTTTTGGGGGCAAATAATACCTCCCCCTAACACCCGATCGCCGTCATAGAGCACTGCGGCTTGCCCTGGAGTGATGCCAAATTGAGGTTCGTCAAAGACCAGTTTGATTTGTTGATCGTGCCAGGGAATGGCATTGACGGTCACTGGAGCGGAACGGTAGCGCACCTGCACTTCACAGCGGATGGGGGCTGTTGGCTCTGGAATGGAAACCCAGTTGAGCCGTTGTACGTAGCATTCCCCACTGCCCGCACTCTGGCGATCGCCGACAATGACCCGATTCATCACCGGATCGAGCTTAACCACGTATAACGGTTCCGCCGCCGCAATACCTAACCCTTTCCGTTGGCCAATGGTGTAGTGATGAATGCCTTCATGGTGGCCCAACACCGCCCCGGACAGATCAACAATTTCCCCCGCTTTCGGGGCGATGTATTTGTCCAAAAAGTCCCGCATGGAGCCATGGGCTTCAATCAGGCATAAATCCTGACTATCTTTTTTTTCCGCTGTGCTCAAGTCAAATTCCGCTGCCAACTGTCGGGTCACAGTTTTGGTTTGCTCCCCCAGGGGAAACAGGGTGGCCGCCAAAATTTCCTGGGATAGGTCATAAAGGAAATAGGATTGGTCCTTCTGGCGATCGACCGCCCGCAACAACTCGTAGCGTTGACTGGCTTCATTAAAGCGAATGCGTGCATAGTGCCCCGTGGCAATTTTATCGATACCGAGGGACTGCTGAGCATATTGCAGCATAGGGCCAAATTTGACCGCCTTATTGCATTGGGAACAGGGTAATGGGGTCACGCCCTCGCCGTAGCCCTGCACCAGATAATCAATGATGTGATTTTGGAATAAATCTCTGGTGTCCACAATTTCGTGGGGCACCCCCAACTGCTCACAAATGGAAGCGGCATCCACTAGCCCTTCCGAACAGCATTGACCCTTACCCTTCATTAACCAGAGGGTAACTCCCACCACGGCATAACCTTGACGGTGCAACAGGGCCGCCGCCACCGAACTATCTACTCCGCCGGATAGTCCCACCACTACTTTTTGCGTCATTGCTGGTTTACTCTGCGCTCCAAATTGACAGGGGTTGCTTTAACAAATAGGCCCTAACCCAGCTTAACCTAGAAAAACTACCGCCAGAAAATGAGCATGAATAAAACCTTGATTCAATAATTTTCCTGATATTCAAAGCGGGTGTGGGGAGTGAAGTCTGCTAAACCATCACAGGCCATAATGCCCTGGGTCGTCAAACCTTTTGCTGGATAAGGATGGTAAATATTTAAAAAATCGTCCAACACCATTGTCAGATCTTCATAGGCTACCGTCTGCTTCCTTAGGGCTTGGTCTAGAAAAGGAACTAGGGATGCTAAAAAATCCTGACTAACTATGGTGCCCAATTGGGCTTGATCCGTTAGACAGTTAAAACTTTTCTCGACCATGCCATTACTTTGAATTTGACAATGGTCTTGGCTCCGCTGCCAAATTTGATCATCTTCCAGGATAGATCCCCCACCAAAGTCACGTTCGTGAGCAAATACGGTATGGACACAACCAACGGAATACACTGATGCTTGGTTACGACCGAAATAAGGATAACGAAAACTACAAACGTCCGTTAATAAATGGGTCTGGGGATGACGTTTAACATGGGCTGGGGCAAAAGAATCCTGGACGGTATGGAGCGATGCTCCAATAAATTTTAAACCCAATTGTTTGCGTTGATAGCGGTCCAAGTTTTGGTTGACTATTTGTTGGCCCGCCATTACCTCAGTGCCATAAATTACTGCATTTTTGATAAAATTTTGAGACAGAATACAAGACTCTTTGGCACTAAGAGCCTGTTGTTGATGCGGGTCAAGATAATTACGGGTAAAATGCATTACCTGGGAATGGGATTCGCTGTGTTCGATCATCCCAGTCAGTATTTTTTTCTGTTCTTGGGCGGTAAAATGTTCCCATTCCTGTCCCAGCAAAATTCCGATTAAACTTGTGGCAAATGCCGGATCAAGTTGAGGAAAATCATTAACCACATTGCCATAGGCCAAAGGATGGGATAAATAATTTACGCCGCCGACATAATCACCATAAAAAACCCTAGTTAATTTATCATCACTGGATTGGAGTCTTGTGAGCGCAAATTTAGTCAGATATTCATGGCCTGGCACAATGTAACAAGAAAAAGCCTGAACAGGTGGAGCTTCCCAGGATAGCAACCAAATAAACCCCAGAAAAGATAGACATTTTTGAAAAAATGCTAGCTTCATGACCAAAATCAAATGATGGCGAAAGCTGCTCCTGATTGAGGGGCCATGGTCAAAAGTAACCCTGCGGTGTTCCGGTCAATTACGGTCTCACCATTAGCGCTAAATACAGGTTCAGCTATGTCTATTTTATCCAAATTTATTATGTCTGGAGATAATATAATTTCTATTATGTTGTCACCACTATTAACGGCAACCATTAGGGTTTCATCGCCGTATTGCCGTTGAAAAACATAGCCCATACCTGCCGTGGCGATAATTTTGTAATCCCCCAATTGCAAACATTGATAGCGATGGCGCAGGGCAATCAATTGGCGGTAGAATTCCCAACAATCCAAGTCCCAGTCAGTTTTAGCAGGAAAAACTCGGCGACAATCGGGGTCGGCCTCCCCAGGCAAACCCACTTCGTCTCCGTAGTAAACACAGGGAGCACCGGGGAAAGTAAACATCAGTAAAAGAGCGAGGTTAACGCTGGGCCGATCGCCATTGGCTAGGGTTAATAAGCGGGCGGTGTCGTGGCTGTTGAGTAAATTTAATTGGGTTAACTGAATTTCCCAGGGATGTTGTTGCAGCAGTTGGCTAATTCTTTCCCCATAGGCTTCTGCAGTTAGGGCTGGGTAAGGACGATATTCTTCCCCCCGTAGATGTTCTTTTTGCAGGCGATCGCCAATGGCAAAAGCTACGGTAGGTTCGGTAAAGCGATAGTTCATCACCCCATCGAATTGATCTCCGGCTAACCAGGGGCTAGCATCACACCAAATTTCCCCCACAATGTAGGCTTCTGGATTAATGGCCTTGACCCTGCAGCGGAATTCTTGCCAAAAACCTTCCGCTTTGACACAATCGGGCACATCCAAACGCCAACCATCAATGCCCTGGGCAATCCAATACTCCCCCACCCGCATCAAATATTCCCGTACGTCGGGATGGTCATGGTTAAACTGGGGCAGGGCCCGCAAATCTACCCAGCCCCGATAGTTAGCTGGCAGAGAACCGTCATAGGCTGATAGGGGCCAATCTTCAATGTGAAACCAATCTAACCAAGGAGAATGGGGGCCATTTTCCAAAATGTCGTTGAAAAAGTAGAAACCCCTGCTGGCATGGTTAAACACTCCATCCAAGACTACTTTCATCTCCCGGCGGTGGGCCTGGGTTAGTAAAGCCTGCAACGCCTCGTTGCCCC
The DNA here is from genome assembly GCF_014698595.1 of Synechocystis sp. FACHB-908. Classification (NCBI taxonomy): domain Bacteria; kingdom Bacillati; phylum Cyanobacteriota; class Cyanophyceae; order Synechococcales; family Merismopediaceae; genus Synechocystis; species Synechocystis sp. FACHB-908. The sequence goes on from NZ_JACJTH010000010.1 coordinate 13,106, forward strand.
CCAGTAGAGGATCCACTTGGTAATAGTCATGGGTGTGATAACGGTGATTACAGGCGGACTGGAAAATGGGGGTCAAGTATAAAGCGGTAATGCCCGAATCCTGGAGATAATCCAAATGTTCGATCACTCCCCACAGGTTGCCCCCCTTATAACCCTGCACCGTTGGCGGGGCCTCCCATGGTTCTAGCTTTGGTTGTTGAGCGACGGCGATCGCCTGTTGTTGGCCGATGGCAAAACGGTCAGGAAAAATTTGATAGAAAACGGCTTTTTTCACCCAATCTGGGGTTGTAACCATGGTGATTCTAGTCCTTGTTAATAATTTGTTAATATTTACCCTGTCGTAATGGTGGGGCACAGGTTTTTAAAGGCAATTTTTCGATACACTGGAAGCTCAGTTTCCCCCCAGCCCTATTCCTATGCTCCGACTCGAACACATCCGCAAAATTTATCCCACCGGCGAAGTTCTTAAAGATGTGAACTGGGAAGTTAAACCAGAAGAACGGGTAGGCCTGGTGGGGGTCAACGGGGCCGGAAAATCCACCCAACTCAAGATCATTATGGGGGAAGTGGAGGCCACTGCGGGGGAAATTATTCGCCCAGCGGCGCTGAAAATTGCCCATTTAACCCAAGAATTTGACGTTACTCCCAGCCGTACTTTGCGGGAGGAAATGTGGACGGTATTCACCGAGGCGAACCAGGTTCAGGATGCCATGCACCACGTCCATCAGGAAATGGAAGTAGCCGATCCCGATACCCTAGAAAATTTAATTCACAAATTAGATAAATTACAGCGGCAATTTGAAGGCCTAGACGGTTATCGTTTGGAGTCGCAAATTGAGCGGATTTTGCCAGAAATTGGTTTTGAGCCGGAGGATGGCGATCGCCTGGTGAGTTCCTTTAGTGGCGGCTGGCAGATGCGGATCAGTTTAGGCAAAATTTTACTCCAGGAGCCGGATTTACTGCTGTTGGACGAGCCCACCAACCATTTAGATTTAGAAACCATTGAATGGCTAGAAACTTACCTCAAGGGCTTAAAAACTCCCATGGTGATTATTTCCCATGACCGGGAATTTCTCGACCGGCTTTGCACCAAAATTGTCGAAACGGAACGGGGAATTTCCACCACCTATCTGGGCAATTATTCCAGTTATCTAGTGCAGAAAGAAGAAGGCAATCTTGCCCTGGCCAGTGCCTATGAACATCAACAAAAGGCCTTGGCTAAACAACAAGCTTTTGTGGATAAATTCCGGGCCAGTGCCACCCGCAGTACCCAAGCGAAAAGCCGAGAAAAGCAACTAGAAAAAATTGAACGGGTAGAAGCTCCTGTGGGTGGAGTAAGAACCCTAAAATTCCATTTCCCCCCTGCCCCCCGCAGTGGCCGGCAAGTGGCGCTTATTGAAGATATTTCCCATTCCTTTAACGATAAATTGCTCTTCCTGGGGGCTAATTTGGAAATTGAACGGGGCGATCGTATTGCTTTTTTGGGGCCCAACGGTTGCGGTAAATCCACCCTCCTGCGGATGATTATGGGTATGGAATTGCCAGACGAAGGGCAAATAAAATTAGGGGAACACAATATTTTGCCCGGCTATTTTGAGCAAAACCAAGCGGAAGCTTTGGATTTAGAAAAAACCGTTATGGAGACCATCCATGATGAAGTGCCCGACTGGAAAAATGAAGAAGTGCGGACCCTGTTAGGAAGATTTCTCTTTTCTGGGGAAACGGTGTTTAAAAAAGTGGCCGCCCTCAGTGGGGGGGAAAAAGCCCGTTTAGCCTTGGCGAAAATGTTGCTCACCCCGGCCAACTTTTTAATCCTTGATGAACCGACCAACCATTTGGATATTCCCGCCAAAGAAATGCTGGAAGAAGCTTTGCAGGAATATGAAGGCACCGTGGTACTAGTTTCCCATGACCGTTATTTTATTTCTCGAGTAGCTAATAAAATAGTGGAAGTTCGGGACGGGGAACTGGTGGCTTACAGCGGTGATTACCACTACTATTTAGAAAAGTTAGAAGTGGAAAAAGCCGAAGAAAAGCGTCGTCTGGCCGCTGAACAAGCTGCTAAAAAACAAGCCGAAAAACGGGCTAAACAAGCGGCGAAAAAGGCAGAACAGAAGAGCAAAAAAGTGATTGCTCCTTAGATACGGCCAGGGTAAAAATTCTGAATCTATCCCTGGTCTGTCGATCTGGAGGGACAGTTCAGGTTATGGTGCGAGGATGTGTTAGTTTTTGCACCTCACCATGGTCTCCGTTCAAAATTCCCTCCGCCTGCAGATAGAAAACCGGCTCCTCAGCCATCCCCAGAGCTATGTCAACCATGGCCAGGATGTTATTGCTGGTTTACAGCAATCCCCTAAAACTTTGCCGCCCCACTATTTTTACGACGACCGGGGTTCCCTGCTGTTTGAGCAAATTTGCTTACTGCCGGAATATTATCCCACCCGCACCGAAGCGAGCATTCTCCAGGCGATCGCCAAGGAATTGGTGCAAATTACGGGGCCCTGTGACTTCATTGAATTGGGTAGCGGCAGTTCCACTAAAACCCGGATTTTATTAGATGCCTTTGCGGAAGAAAATATTGCCCTACGCTATATTCCCGTTGATATCAGTGAAGCGATTTTAAGAGAAAATGCGGAGGCTATTTTAGCTACCTATCTCCACTTAACGGTGCAAGGTTTAGTAAGTACTTATCAGTTGGCGTTGGCATCATTGCCCGATCATAATTATCCCCATCGTTTGATGGCATTTTTAGGCAGTTCTCTCGGTAATTTTTCCCCTGAAGATTGTCAAGTATTCTTTGAACAAGTAGGTCAAGCGTTAGACCCAGGGGATTACTTTTTATTAGGGGTGGATTTATGCAAACCTGCTGATATTTTAGAAGCCGCCTATAACGATGCCCAAGGGGTAACGGCGGAATTTAATTTAAATATGTTGCGCCATTTAAATTGGCGTTTTCAAGGTAATTTTGCGTTGGATAACTTTTCCCATCGGGCTGTATTTAATCAGCAAAAATCCCAAATTGAAATGTATTTACGCAGTGGCACGAAGCAAACGGTGCGGTTGGAAAATCTTGATTTAACGGTGGATCTGCAAGCTGGAGAAACCATTCTGACGGAAATATCCCGCAAATTTTCCCTCCATGCTAACAATCCCAACGCCATTCCCCGGCAATTGGCGGACCATGGCCTAGAGCCACTCCAAGTGTGGACCGATGACCAACAATGGTTTGCTGTGATTTTAAGCCGGGTCAACTAGCAGCAAATACCCCTGCCTGACAATCCCTCAACCATAAACGAATGCCTTGGGCGATCGCCCCGGTGCTGGCATCCCGTCGGGGAGAAGGGGGCTGATCCGGGGAGCTTCCCCCTAATTGTTGGTACAGTAAGGCCAATTGCCAACCCTGCTCCGTTTGCACAAAAAATGCCCAGTAAAAATTCTGGCTGGCGATCGCCCGTTGGTCGGTGTAGCTTCTTTCCAGGGTGGTGAAAAAAACCTGTTTAGTGGTATCCGGTACTTCCGTTTGCCACTGTTGTTGAGCTAGGGGCAGGGGATCAAAATCCGCATTGCCAGCAATCAAAATGTAAGTTCTCAAAGGAACGCCACCAATTTGACTCCGTTGCATGACCCGATTGGTATAACTGGGCAGTGCGTCCAGTAGGGGGGGCATCAATTCCGCTAACGGTTGTTGGCAGTGGCCTCCGTTGGGGGAGCGGCTATTTCTGGCTTGGGCGGAGCTTAAACCCAGGCCTGTGACCAATATCAAGGCAAAGCCAGTGACAGATAGGCCAAATTTGACTACCGAGGAGAAGCCCAACAATTTTAAACAGCAAGGTCTTGGCATAATCTTTCCCAAGCGGCTTCGGGACTAGGATCAGCAGTGATGGGTCGACCAATGACCACATAATTGGCCCCAGCGGCGATCGCCTGGGCGGGAATCATGACCCGTTGTTGATCGCCTGGGGCCGACCAGAGAGGCCGCACGCCGGGGGTAACCAGTAAAAATTCAGGGCCGCAGGTTTGCCTCAGTTTAGCCACTTCCTGGGGGGAACACACCGCTCCATCAATGCCAGCATTTCGGGCCAACCGGGCCATGGCGTTGACGTAATCATCCACGGCTAAGGGTTGTTGTAACTCTTCCCGTAACTGGCGATCGCCAATGCTAGTGAGCAGGGTAATGGCCAACAGTTTGGGAGGATGGGGCAATGGGGCCATGGCTTGGGCGGCTAAGGTTAAAGCTTGACTTCCCGCAGTGGCATGGAGAGTGAGTAAATCCACTTCGTACCGACTGGCAGACAGGCAGGCCCCCAACATCGTATTGGGAATGTCATGGAATTTCAGATCCAAAAAAATCCTTTTACCCCGGTCTTTTAACTCCGCCAAAATGACCGGCCCCGCCCCCACAAATAATTCCAGCCCCACCTTCCAAAAACCTACCCCTGGCAAACGATCCACTAAGGCGATCGCCTTGGGTAAATCCGGCACATCTAGGGCAACAATTACTTGGTCTGGGGTCATGGCAAAGTTGAGGAGTTATGGCAGAGGAATGGGAAAATTCGAGCTTTTACAGGTCGTCACTGGGGGGCGGCAAAGTACGCAATACTTCCACCATGGTAGGGGTAGCAAATAGGGCTTTCGTATCTGCAATTAACTGCTCTCCCCAAAGATTTTTGACCAGGAAATCAATTTCCCCATAGCGACTATCTAAATTGAGGGCATCCTGGGCCTTCCGCAATCCTTCCTCCGTTTTGCCCTGTTTATACAACGCCACGGCGATCGCCAATTGGGGTTCCGGTTGTTCGGAGTCAATTTTGATCACTTCTTGCCAACGTTTGAGGGCGGTGTCAATTTTTCCCTGTTCGTATTCAATCAAACCAATATTGTTGAGGGCCGGCCAGAACTGCTCTTCTGCTTTCAATGCTTTTTGGTAGGCAGTGACCGCATCGGGATATTTGACCAACTTGAGGTAGGCATTCCCCAAATCAAACAAAGCGGCGGGGGTATCGGGGCGCTGGGCCAAACCTGCTAGCAACACCTCCACAGCTTGGTCATACTGACCTTTTTGGAAATAGGCATTACCCAAAGTAAACTTAATGCCTGCTTCCTCTGGAGCCAAGGCCTCGGCTTTTTTCAGCACTGTGATGCCCGGCTCCACTTCCTCCTGCTGTAGATAAAGAGTGCCGAGAATGAACCAGGTTTGAAACTGTTCCGGGGCCAGTTGGGTTGCCAGTTTAGCCCGGGGAAAGGCCAGGTCGTACTGCTGAAAGCGCACCAATTGCACCACATCTTCTGTGAGCGCCAGGCCCTGATCTTCCAACTGCTGTTGGTCTAAATTGGGGGTGTAGGGCAGAACCGCCTGGGAAAACACCGGAGCCGCCCCACCGGCCAAGCCCAGTTGTAGTCCCCATAAAAGCAACCAATGACGTTTTGACACAGTAAATTTTTCCATCGATCAATGTTTTGAGCCGTCGTGGGGGAACGTTACAGTCTCCCAGCTTACCCAAAGCAAAACCTAATCATTAGGTTAAATAGGGTAGGGCCCAACACCTTGGTGGTGTGCGTTTATTGTATCTAGCCCGACGTTGTTTTGGCCATCCATCTTCATCCTTAGGAGCCGGAAACAATTTTGTTCCATGCCCCATTCCCCCCTCAGCCAGGCTAACTTCACCGATGAATTTTTCCCCAGCATCTTTCTTTTCTTTCCTTATCCCTATGCAGCTTGGGCGGGAATTAATCATGCCGCTGGGCTTAGCTGTGACTTTTGGGTTAACGTTTTCCCCTGCCGCTAAGGTTATGGCCCAAACGCCCTCCACAGATCCAGACTTTGCCAGTGTGAAGCAACAATTGGAAGCCAAGCAATTCAAAGTTTTGTTGTCGCCCCCTCCCCAGCGGGGAGCCTATGGATTAATCAATGCTGAAAGCCGCACTATTTGGATTCATCCCCTCACCTTTGAACTGGGTATTGCGGTGCCGGTCATTATCCATGAGGCAGTCCATGCCGCCCAAGTATGTAAGGGTAAAGGTCAATTAGCCCCCCTGGGGGTAACGGCCGAACCATTGGTCTATGCCCAACCTTTCTGGCTCAGGTATGGCAATATTCACCGCCAAGACTTGGAGCGGGAAGCATTCACCATACAGACCCAACCCAATCGCATGGCCTTAGTTTCTGGTTACCTTAATCAATTTTGCCCATCTCGATAACTCATTTCCGCCAGGGCCAACGGGTACCCATTTCGGTTTTGGCGGACCAAATTAGGTAAAGCACCAACAGGCCAACGCCTGCAAGAAAGGGCAATAGATCTTCTTTCATAACTTCCCACGTCGTAATTTTGCTTAGGCTACAGCAAAAAAAGGCGATCGCCACAGTCAATGACGACAGACAGGTCCAAACTCAAAATAAAATTTCAATACTAAACAACTTTATTAATCTTTACAGTTTTCCTGAGTTGGTGGAACTATCATTGTTTTACCAAGATCCCAACTTGATTATAGAGTTTATGTTTTTACAGTCCTGGAAAAGCTTAGAGGGAACCCATTTGAAGGACAAGTACTTACTTGAAACCTTGCTTGGGATTGGTGGGTTCGGCGCAGTGTTTCTGTCAAAAACAGTCGGCCACGATGGGGCGATCGCCAAGGTTGCGGTGAAATTAATGGTCTGGGATAGCAAAAGGGAAAAAGAACAAACCCAAGAACTGGAGTTGGCAACTACGCTCAAGCACGACAGGCTAATCAATTTTGTCGATCTTGATCATTGATGCTTAGCAATGGCGACGACGAAAGCGGGGATCAAACTTAGCTCCTTTACTGCCATTACAACTCTGACAAAGAGTTTGCAGATTACTCATGTCATTACTACCGCCCCTTGCCAAAGGAATAATGTGATCTACCTGTAAAGCCGTTTCATTGTGACTACAACCACAAGCTCGACAACGGTAATTATCCCTTCGGAAAACATACTCACGAACGACGGCAGGGATGGGAATACGGGGCGTTTTTTCCATGGGAGTGGCACAAGAAACAAGGAAAATATCAATTTTTGTAAAGTCGAAGTCAACGGCCAATTAGTTTGAGCATAGCCTTGTATTAGAGCGATTTTTCCACTAACGAGGCTTCCATGTCCAAGATTGCGCCCCAATGTCAGAATCTCCGTGAGCAAGTTAATCAGTTAATCGAGCTTCTGCGCCAGGAACCCACACTCCGCAGTCAGCAGGACACCAGCATTGTGGAAACGGCCTTAGGAAAGGCACTGTCCCCCCGGTTTGAAATTGTTTTTGCCGGGGCTTTTAGTGCCGGTAAGTCCATGCTGATCAATGCGTTGTTGGAGCGGGAATTGCTTTATAGTGCAGAAGGTCACGCCACGGGGACAGAATGTCATATTGAATATGCTAACGCCAATGAAGAAAGGGTAGTGTTAACTTTTTTGAGTGAAGCGGAAATTCGTCAGCAGGCTTTGATTTTAGCAAAATATCTCAATGTCAATGTGGGGGATTTAAATATTAATCAACCTGAAGCAGTGAAGGTGGTTAGTCAATATTGTCAGAAAATAATTGCAGAAGAAGGGGGAGAAAATAAGTCAGAACGAGCCAAACAAGCCAATGCTCTACACTTACTACTAATAGGATTTGAGCAAAATCGAGAAAGGATTAATACTGTACAAAATTCCACGTATTCTATGGATCAGTTAAATTTTTCTAGTTTAGCTGAAGCGGCAGGTTATGCGAGGCGGGGAGCTAATAGTGCGGTGCTTAAACGATTGGATTATTTTTGTAATCACTCATTATTAAAAGATGGCAATGTCTTGGTGGATTTGCCAGGGATTGATGCCCCAGTTAAAGAAGATGCGGAAAGAGCTTACCGTAAAATTGAAAGCCCGGATACCTCAGCAGTGATCTGTGTGCTTAAACCAGCGGCAGCAGGAGATATGAGTGCAGAAGAAACACAATTATTAGAACGCATCAGCAAAAATCATGGCATCCGAGATCGGGTATTTTATGTGTTTAATCGCATTGACGATACTTGGTACAATACTCAACTGCGACAACGGCTAGAGGGTTTAATTCAGTCGCAATTTCGGGATAATTCTAGGGTCTATAAAACCAGTGGTTTACTTGGTTTCTACGGCAGTCAAGTTAAGCAGACTAATAGTAGTACTCGTTTTGGCTTGGACTCAATTTTTGCCACCACCATCAAAGGTTTTGACGGAGAGGAAGAAACACCACAATTTGTTAGCGAGTTTAATAACTACTGTGCTAATTCTGGTAAGTTATTGTCCACTGCTTTCCGGGTCTCGGTCAATGGTTATGAAACATCTAATGAAAATTATGTCAGAATTTTAAGTGAATGGGGAATACCATTAGTTGATCAACTAATCCATGACAGCGGAATTGAATCTTTTCGTTCTGGCATTGGTCTTTATTTAGCAGAGGAAAAATATCCTGAACTATTTGCAACTCTAGCTAATGATTTGCAACCGTTATGTATTGCTCTACGGCAATTTTATCTAGAAAATTATCGGCAGTTAGATAGTCAGCCCCGGGAAATTGCGGCGATGAAAGCTCAGGAATTAACTTTGCTTAATCAAGAAATGCAAAATCTGGGTATTGAGTTCAAAAAATATATGAGTGCTCAAATTAATGATGTGGTTATCGGCAATGATCGGGAATTTGACCAAGATTTTACTAAGTTAAAAGCAAGAATGGTGGCTCGATTAGATGAGTTGTTAAAAACTTTTTCGGTAATGAATGCCTATAAGCGAGCAACGGAAAGTCATCCTCGTAATTCCACAGCTCCTTTTATTGCAGTTTTGGTGGAGGCTTTATATTATCTTGCTAATGAATTGGAAGATGCTTTCATAGAAGCTATTCATGAGCTAGTTAAAAATTTCTTTCAACGATTAGGCGATCGCCTACGAAAAGTGGATTGTTACCATCAAGTTTATCGTTTGGTTGGCAATGATGGCGGTATTGAGCAACTATTACGACGGGCGGAAGAAGATATAACTAAAGCCTTGGTTAATGAAGCTCGAACGGAATGTGATCGTTATGTGCGGGAAAGTCCCCGATTTTATGATGAAGGTACTTTTTCCATTTATCAATTCCGGCAAACTCTCCAGCAAACTTCCCAGGGTTATGATGCCCAGGCGATCGTGGAAGCGGAACCAGCTATTAAGGAGTTGCTAAAACTAGATTTTGAACCTAAAGTTTTCAATACTGTACGGAAAAATTTCCGACAAACCGTCAATAATACCCTAAAAACCCATCTGCTACCAATGGCAGAAGAACAAGCCCAAATAATTTTAGAACAGTATGATGTGGCAAGGAAATATCGTGAGCAAACGTTGGAACAGGATGCCGAAGAAAAAATTGCTCGCAATTCCCGTTTACAATCGGAGATTAAACAGAAAATCGATCTTTACCAAACGAGTATTGTTAGCATTAATGAATGTTTAAAAGCCATGCAAATTTTTGAGCAGTTACCTGTTATTACAGAATCAGACATTACTAAGCAAGCAGAAATAGTTGCAGATGCAGATTTTGTGGAAATAGTAGAATAATCAACCATGAATTAAAATCTACATTGAGACCAGCAAATAGCTGAATAATTTTTCTTTTGATTTAAGTAACCTTTCTGACATACAAGCAATGCAAATTATCTACGACGAATTCCTAGAATCCCTAAATGCTGATGACGTCCTACAGTTATTAGACAAACAGTTTCCCGGCAAATTGTTTTCAGTATCTCGTATTAAACATACCTTAGAATATTCTTTTCAGCAGCCACCACAAGAGAAATTTATTGAGCAATTAGAACTTGGATCTAGAGCAAGCATTTACTTGGGTCAAGGTGTTGATTGTCGAATTTTAAAAGCTGGATCCAGTGGCTGGAAAAAAGGAAGGATTGCAGTTAATGTGTCTGTAGAGTTCATTCCCGATGAGCCTGAGGCAAATGAATATCAATCTCCGTTAGATGAAATTCGTCGAGAAATACAATCTGATCTTCAATGATTTATCAATTGAAATATTAAAAATATGAAAACCGACAAAATTGGCTACCTTAATTCACTCAGTGAAGACACTGTTATTGATTGTGGTAATAACCATTCCTTTTACAAAATTAAAACTTTAATCGGTGAGTTTGTTAATTTCTTTAAAACTGTACCCTGGTGTAATAAAGATTATTTTTATAAAGCTTTTCAAGTTAGTCTGAAAGACCATAAATCAATCGATATTAAACCAGAAATTTTTACAGAAGAAGGTATAATTGCTGAAATTATTGATCCTAAATTGGACAAACCGCTAAAGGGAAAATTTAGAATAATCTTTGCCCTGGAGTTTATCCCGGATGAGGTTCAAGATTCAGTTTCGGATTCTCCCCTCGATGAGATTCGTCGAGAAATAGAGCAAAGTAGCTGAGGACATTACCATGGACAAAAGACAATTACTTAACCCTGAAGATGTAGTTTCAGTAACTGACTCCGACAAAATATGTATTAATCATAAAACTTTTACTGTTCAAGAATTACTAGGAGCCTTTTTGACAAAATGGTTCAATAGTGATATAGGCAAAAGGTGGTTATTTGAAGGTACAGAGTGCCAATATCTTGCCCCCGGTAAGCTATGGAAAAAAGGAAAAATTAAAATAAGCCTTGAATTTATTCCCGATGAAGCGGAATCACCTCTCGATGAAATTCGTCGAGAAATGACCGAAAATCAATCTTAAAAAATTTAGGGATAAAATCAGGGAGCTGAAATATTAAATATTAACAAGTTGAGTTTAGAAATAGAGGTAACAGGCGTTTTTAAACTCTCAATTATGATTCACCATACTCCTGTAAAAAGCTGAGGAACTCGGCCGGGGCTAATCGGGCATCTGGGCCAGGGAGTCGGGCAATAAAGCCAGGATGGTTACCATGGCATTATTCTGGCTAACCCACAACAACCCTAATTATGGCGATCGCCTAGAATAGAAAACTGAAAGCGGTAATGGAGCCTGAAAATCCCTGATAGTTTTTCTCTGGGGATTGGTTTGCTGAAAAGAGCCTAATTTAATCATTTATTTTCAAATAATCTCGTTAAACTTTGCTAACTTCACTTTTTTTGCCCCTACGTCGTTGCTCCTCCGTTTTATGGGGGGGATTACTCCTCAGCACATTAATGTTAAGCAGTTGTGCACCGCCCGATCCCCTAGAACAAAAAAGTCAGCCCCCACCGCCCAAGGAAGAAAGTAGCCTCACCCTCAACAATGCCACCCTAGAGCAAGCCAATGCTAAAGGGCAAACTGTCTGGAAAATTCAGGTGGAGGAAGCTCGGTATAGCGTTGATGGGAAGAATGCCACCCTAGTGAACGTGAAAGGGGATTTTTACGAAAATGGCAAAGTGGTGCTCCAGGTGAAGGCGGATAAGGGAGAAATTATTGAAGACGGCAAAGCATTATTTCTACGGGAAAATATTGTTGCCCTTGACCCCCGTAATAAGGCAGTGTTGCGGGCCCAGGAAGTGGAGTGGCAAACGGAATCTAGCATTCTCACTGCTCGGCAAAATTTGAAAGGGGAACACCCTGATTTGACCGTGACCGCCAAGGAAGGACGCTATGAAACCAAGGAAGAAAAGCTGATTGTGTCCGGCGATGTGGTGGCGGTGACAGAACACAATACCAAAGACCAAAATCAACCCAAGGACCCCCGTCGCTTGGAACTCAAAACCGACAGAATTACCTGGGAAATTAAAAACAACCGGGTTTTTGGCGATCGCCCGTTGACCCTAGTGCGCTTTGTGGATAAAACTGCCACCGACGAAGTGAAAAGTAACCAAGCAGAATTGTTGCTGAAACAACAGTTGGTACATTTAGCAGGCTTAAATCAATTTAAATCCGTTGAACCGCCGTTGCAAATTGCCGCCGAACCCATTAGTTGGTCTTACCTAAACCGCTTTGTCTCCACCGATAATCCCATCACTATTGTGGATTATAAACAACAAATTACTGTGCGGGGTAACCGGGGAGCAGTCAATCTAGCCGACGGGATAGCTAAACTAGAGCAGGGCACTAATACTACGAGCCAGGAGCAACAATCCCAACTGTATGCCGATGAGTTAACTTACAATTTTGGTCCCCAAACGTTGCAGGCAAAAGGAAATATTATCTATGAACAACAAAAAGGAGTGAAATTTAACCTCACAGGGGATTTAGCCCAGGGATCTTTACCGGATAATAATGTGGTGGTAACTAGTACTAGCCCCGAAAGGGTAGTGACAGAGATTTTCCCCAATCAATAAAGCTAGTTATTAACTAAGCAAATTCGTAACGTTTACAACTCTAAGAGTCTGTTTTAAAAGCCCCTCTGGACGCCTAAATTTGGAAGAAAACTGAGTTAAAGTCCCCCATTATTGCCGGAGCTTTAGTGAGGAGATTTAGGGGGCAGAATGAAACTTTTCAAACACGTTCTAAAAGCCAAAAATATCTAACTGTTTAGCTTGATCTTCCGCTGCTTCAGCAGCCGCTTGACTAGCCATAACTTTACCCCGATTACCCTTACGTAAACCGACAGCAATTTTACTATGCTTTTCAATCTGGGCCATTACCTGGCGGGCCCTGGTAATCACTGAACTAGGCAATCCCGCTAAACGTCCCGCTTCAATGCCATAGGATTTATCGGCTCCCCCCGGTGTTACTTGGTGTAAAAAGATAATTTCCTCTGGCAATTCTTTCACCGTAACTTGAAAGTTAGCCACATTTTCCAGTAAAGAAGCCAACTCGTTTAACTCATGGTAATGGGTAGCAAAAATTGTCCGGGCTTGGATTTCCCCCGCTAGATACTCCGCCACCGACCAGGCGATCGCCAAACCGTCAAAGGTGGCCGTGCCCCGGCCAATTTCATCCAGTAATACCAGGGATTTAGCCGTGGCATGGTTAAGAATATTGGCAGTTTCATTCATTTCCACCATAAAAGTAGACTGCCCCGTAGCTAGATCATCCACGGCCCCTACTCTGGTAAAAATACGGTCACAAATGCTCAGGGTCGCGGTTTTAGCAGGAATAAAGCTGCCGGTTTGGGCCATTAACTGTATTAAGCCAACTTGACGCAAATAACAACTTTTGCCACTGGCGTTGGGCCCCGTCAAAATTACTAAATCAGGATGCCAATGGTCGTGGCCCAATTGGGTGTCGTTAGCAACAAAAAAACCTGCCCCAAGGGATTGTTCCACCACTGGATGGCGACCTGCTTCAATGTCAATTAAGCCTGGTTCCATTTGCATAATGGGACGGCAATAACCCTGATAAACTGCCACTTCCGCTAGACCTGCCAACACATCGATCGCCGCTACGGCCTTGGCCACGTCCCGAATTGGTTGGGCTTTTTCTGCTACTGTGGCCCGCACTTCGGTAAAAATTTCATACTCCAATTGATTCAAGTCAGCTTGGGCGGTGAGAATACGGGTTTCCCGCTCTTTTAATTCCGGTGTAATGTATCTTTCTTCATTGACTAAAGTTTGTTTGCGAATGTAATTGTCTGGGGCCTGTTCCGATTTACTGCGGGGTAGACTTAAATAATAACCAAAGGCTTTGTTATAACCAACTTTTAAATTAGCAATACCAGTTTTTTCCCGCTCCGTTACTTCCAAATTAGCTAACCATTGATTATCATCTTCCAAACTTTGACGCATTTCATCCAACGTCGGGTTAACACCACTACGAATTAAATTGCCTTCCCGAATATGTAAGGGGGGATTTTCCACAATGTGGGCTAACACATATTTGCCCAATTCTTCCAACTCCGGCGGCACTGTCTGTAAGGCTTTTAAATAGGGGCTATGGCCTTCCTGAGCTAACTCAGCTAAATCCGTCAACCGCACCAAAGAAGATGCTAAGCCATACACATCCCTAGCACTGGCGGTGTTGGCCCCAATTCGCCCCGTTAACCGTTCCAAATCGTAAATTTGCCGGAGCAATTGCCGCAAATCCTGACGCAAAGCGGGATGATGGTACAACTCTTGGATGGTGTCCTGGCGAGCTTGGATACCTTTGAGATCCAATAAAGGCTGCAATAACCAACGCCGCAAAGCCCGACTACCCATGGTGGTGCTGGTGCGATCTAAAGCCCACAGTAGGGAACCATGGAAACTACCATCCCGCACGGTTTGGTTAATTTCCAAGTTGCGTCGGGTTTGGTGATCCAAAACCAGAAAATCGGTTAAGCCATAGGTTTTTAATGGTTGAATGGGCACCACATGGGCTTTTTGGGTATCTTCGATATATTCCAATAATCCCCCCGCCGCCCGGATTGCTAGGGGTAAACCTTCACAGCCCATGCCCTCCAAAGATTTAACTCGAAAAGTGGTTAGTAATCTCTGTTTTGCTTCCACCAAGGAAAAGGGCGCTTGGGAACGGAGAGAATAACAAAAACTGGTGGGTAACTGTTTAGGAATATGCTCTGAAGGTTCCCCAGGGCGCAAAATATTGCGAATATCGGGGGCAGAGGTGGGTATCAATACTTCCGACGGTTGGAGTCGAAGTAATTCCACTGCTAGGTCATCCAAATTACTGGATTGGCACGTAAAAAATTCCCCAGTGGAGATATCCGCATGGGCCAGGCCCCATTTATCCTCCACCATGGCGATCGCCGCCAGGAAATTATTCCGCTTGGCCGGAAGCATACTGTCATCGGTCAAAGTGCCGGGGGTGAGTAACTTGGTCACCTGCCGTTCCACCATGCGTTTTTCTGCCTGGGCTTCCGCTGCATCCTCCACCTGGTCACAGATGGCCACCGCATAACCCTTTTCCACCAACTGCCGCGCATAGCGATCCAAGGCGTGGTGGGGTACCCCAGTCATGGCCACCCGGCCGATTTCCTTGCCCCCCTCTTTGCTAGTTAAAATCAGTTCCAATTCCCTAGCAATGATCACCGCATCCTGGAAAAAACACTCAAAAAAGTCCCCCACCCGGTAAAGCAACAAAGCCCCTTGATACTGTTCCTTAACCTCCGTGTAGTGCTGGAACATCGGCGTCAACTTCTGGCGATCGAGGGTGCGATAGTCCCGTTGGGGTTCTTTAACAGTGCCGAGGATCGGAGTATCAGTCATGGAAAGGGAAAATTCTGTGGAGCAGCCTTTAATTGTATGAGATTTATCGAAAGCCATCATCAAACTAGTGCATTGATTAGTGCACTTAAGTCGGCAATCCATAGGAAAAAATATAGTAAATTTTTAGTAAAGTCTTGCCGTCATTGCAAAAGCACGTATTAGTATCGACGGGCGGTTTTATCGCCTTTTATTCTGTTACCATTACCATAAGAGTGTCTTCCTACGCAAATTTTATAGGATAAAAAAACACATAAGGCTTATGGATTTTACTAAAATAAAGAGAATTGAAGAGAATTTAAACAGGCTTGAGGACTGTTCTGTTGATGAGTTAAAAGTTTTAACTGATGAACTGTTAGCTTCCATTTGTGAAACCTTAAATATTTCTCAGAGTTCTAACCTTATTTCAGCTTTATTTAATGAGCGAACAAGTACCAACCAAAAAAAACTAATAGCCGTATCTATGCTAAGAGCCTTATGCAGGAATCAAAGCGTAGTTTGGAATCACAATAGTGTCACACTACGCAATAAAACATTTGATTTATTCGATGAGATTTTAGTGGATATTTATAAGCAGTTTCAGATAGATATTAAATCAGATAAAGAAGAAAAAACATCAAAACTTCAAGAAATTGAAGGAAATTTAAATCGCAAGTTCTTTAATCTTGAACAATCAATTTGTGACTTGAAGGATTTGGATAAATTCAAAAGCGACTTTATGCAATTTTTGTTTGCTGATAAAGTTAATAGCTTTATTTTTAGACAGTTTTCAGATGAAGATATCTTAAGTAAACCTAAAATACAATCACTATTTAAAATTCTTCAAGATTATCAAAAAAGCAATTCTGTTGAATCAAAAATCAACTATTATGACAATATAAAAAATAGTTATCAGGAATTTATTGATCAATGTTCCAAACAATCAGAATTAGTTGAAACTTGTATTGGTAATTTTTTCAAGAGGCTACTTAATTTAGTTGATGAAGATTATACAAAGAGAGATGATATTGTTCCAACAATAATACGTGTAGAACTCATAAAGAAAAAATATCCTCTCCACATAAAAGACCAACTATTAAATATAGAAATTCAAGTGAATAATATAGGCAAAGGAAAAGCTTTTGATATTGAAGTTACTCTTGATGTAGATGATAGTTTATTGATGCTTTATGACCCTAAAATATATATTGGAAATCTCGAGCCATTAGAATCTACACATCGGATATTTGAAGCCAAAATTCTTGTGCAGAAAAACAAAGAAAAACTAGAAGAAATTATCTTGGGTAGAGTTGATTGGTATAACTGCGACAAGACCAGGTGCCATGAAGAATTTAGTGGTGAGTTGCTTCCACAAAATACAGAACTAAACTGGGAAAAATTAAGTAAGGAAAAACCCTACAGTTTAGAGGCTATTTCTAAAGAAAACGATTTAATTGGTCGTTCAGAACAAATTAGACAGCTTGAAAATAAAATTTTCTCTGACGAATTAGAATCTTCAATCATCTTTGGACAAAAGAGAGTTGGAAAAACATCAATTGCCAAAATCATTGAAAATAAGCTAAAAAAACATTCACTCTATACTGCAATTTATATTTCAGTAGGTTCCCTTGATAAAAGTTCTCCCGAAAAATTCTTAAAATCTTTAGGGGAATATATTTATGAAGAAATCATTGATGATCAACCATTCAATGAATATAAACTTCCAGGGTTTGAGTTTGAAGATTCAATTACACCTTTAGATAAATTATTTAGAAAAATACGAAAAATTGAACCCAATCACAAATTTGTGATTATTCTTGATGAGTTCGATGAAATTCCTTCTCAATTATACAAGCTGACGGATATCGGAGACAATTTTTTTCATAATATTAGAAGTTTAAGCAGTAACAATAATATTGGATTTATTTTAGTTGGCGGAGAGAATATGACGACAATCAATCAATCAACTGATAAATTAAATAAATTTGAATCCTTTCCAGTTGATTATTTTGATAAAGGAAGATTTTGGAAAGACTTTCAAGACTTAGTATGCAAACCTGTTGAAGGAATAATAGAATTTACTGATAATGCAATATTAGAACTCTATAAAATGACAGAAGGAAATCCATTTTTTACAAAATTAATATGTGGAAATATTTATAATATGGCTTGTGAAACCAGAAACGCTTATGTTTCTTATGAAGAAGTTACTAAAGCAATCTCAAAGAGTTTATCTTCCATTAATAGTAATAATGTTAATCATTTCTGGAAAGATGGAATTAAAGAAAGCGATCCAGTAGAAGTAGACAAAATTGAAACTCAGAGACGAAAATTTTTAATTTCTTATGCTAGAGAAATTCGCTCAGGCAAGAACAGCTTCACAAAAGAAGTCGTTCTGAATAATAGCATATTAGACAAGACTGTAACAACAAAGGTATTTGAAAGTTTCGTCAATCGCAAAATTTTGATTGAGGAATCTGAAAACTATAGATTTAAGCCTTTATTCTTTGATAAATGGCTAACAAATGAAGGTTTTAACATCATTACATCTGAAGCTCTTGATGAGCAAGCTATTGAAGAATTAGAAAAAGAAGAGGACAGGGCTTATGTTGAAGACACAGAAATTGTTGATTTATGTAAATCATGGGGAGAGATCGCAACATACAGAGCACAACAAATTACACCTCAACACATTCGCAGTTGGCTTGATCAATTTTCAAACAATATTGAAAAACGTCTTATGTTCATTCTATTGTTAAATTTAAAGTTTTATACACAAATAGAAGTTAGAGAAAAACTAGGAATCATTCATAATGAGGTAAAAAAAGGATTGGTATACAAGCTTCCCAAAAATGCAAAAGGGGAAACAAAAACAAGAGAAGTTTTATTAAGTGCTTTTGGGAGTCCAACAAAAAGCGGTTCTACCTACTTAAGATTATATGCGACGGTAAATAATTTTTATCGTAGTAGTTCACATAATGTGTCTTTGTCTAAAATCAAAGAAGCTATTATCCAAGATAAAGAAATTCAAAGAATTGTTTTTATAGAAGATATAATTGGTTCTGGTCAATCAATCATTAGAGGGCTTGATACATTGAGTAATTTATGTGGATCTCTGATAAAAGAACATAAAATTACAGTCTTTGTTGGTGCTATCTGTGGCTTTGAATCGGGCATAGAAAATATTGAAATAAAAGGAAATGAATTACCTTTTAATGTCAAGGTATTTGTCTGCGATCATCTCACCGAACAAGATCAGTGTTTCAGTGAGAGTTCATCAATGTTTAATTCTTCTCAGGAAAGGAATAAAGCAAAAGAAATTGCTTATACTTATGGCAGTAAACTTGTTAAAACAATGCCTTTAGGATACAAAGATAATCAGCTCCTAGTTTCTTTTTTTGAAACCTGTCCCAATAATAGCCTTCCCATATTATGGGCAGAGAAAAGTGATTGGAAAGCTATCTTTAGAAGAGACTGATTTTTTATGATTATCGTTTTATCAAAAATTGGGAATTATTGTTAATCATGTGCGTTTGTCGTGCGAGTATTTTACCAGCTATTTGCTAACCAAACCGCAAAAATCTAGATGATTGTCTAAACTCCCCTAAAGCCCACATTTGTATCCATTGCTTCCCGGGAATTTAAAGGCTTTGAAGCTTGCTTATCTTTTGCTGTTTTCAGATTATCAATAAAACTTAGTATTGCCCCCAACAACAACAAGATTCCGCCTAAATACTGAGCGTTTGTGGGCGTTTCCAGCAAGATTAGATAGGCAAAAATAATCGCCAAAATAGGAGTTACTAGACTTGCTAAGTTAATTTGAATAAAACTTGCATTTTTGAGACCGGCTAACCAAGCCACTTGACCAACAACGACAATAATAGCACCATAAATTAACATCCATCGCCATAAAATGGGAGAAGAAACATCCATAAAATGGTCAAATCCGTAAATAATAACTGCTATCCAAAAAAACACAAAAGTTCCCAGCAAACTACGATAAACAGTAAAAATACCTACGGGAATAGATTGTAATTGTTGCTTACTCAAAATTGTTGTGATTGCTGAAATAAAAGCGGCGATCGCCACAAAGCTTTCCCCCAAGCCAAAATCGAAATTTATCACCATATCAAGGGGATCAGCAACCCCCCAAAAAACCGTAACAGCGACTCCGACAAAGGAAATCAAGGTCGCCACCATGCTTAACCAATTAACTGATATTTTCAGTAATAAAATACTTAAAATTAAGGTAAAAACTGGTTCCAGCCGTCCAATTAAAACCACATTTGTTACATTAGTTTTTTCCAAAGCACTGAACATTAATCCAGGGGCGATCGCCCTTGACAAAATGGCTGTAACAGTCAAAAGGAACCAATCTTTTCGGGTTAATTTTCTTAATTTATGAAGTTGCCAATCAGGGTGAAAAATTAAGATCATCAAACCCAAGGCGCATAAATTACCAACAAAGAGGACATTACAGAAGGAAATAGGATTCCGACCGTTGATCTCATACGTTTTACCCAATTCAATAATACGACTAGTTACAGGATTGGCAGCCGAAAAAATAACAACGGCAAGGGCAAGATAAATTGGACTATGAACTTGTTTGAGAAAAGTCTGAAAGCCAGAAAAAACATGTTTCATTTACTATGCTGATTCCTTTTGATAGCCAATGTGGGGAGCCGAATAGATAGAAACAAAAACTGCATTTTCCCGACCATGGTTAATTGCTCCGTGGACTTGATTTTTCTCGGCGATCGCCACTTCTCCTTGGTGCAAAATTTGACTTTGCCCATCCCCCAAACAGTAAGTTAAAGTACCTTTGAGCATCACCCAAGTGTCCTGACCATCGGGATGGGAATGGGGCTGAACAATCTGCTGAGGTTGAACGCCCCAAACCGCAATACTAGAGTTTTCTGTCTCGATTACCGACGTTACCGTTGCCCCTTGCTCAGAAAAACAAGCAATTTGCTCTAGGTCAAAAATTCGTTGGCTATCCATTGCAATAATCCTCTCTTTATTTGAACTGAGGACAGGTTTTACCGACGGAATCACATTGATAAATATAAGGCTTTTGCCAATGAAGTGGAATTTCCAGCAAATCCCTTGCCCCAGTTATGCCCTGACCAATAAAGAGCAATAAAGCGAAACTATTAATAATAATGTGGGCATTACGCCAACGATTTCGACGATCTTGATAAATATCTTGAATCGTAGCCACTGAAAAAATCATTAACAGCGCGGCTAAAATTCCATAATAAAAATGGGAGACAAGCCATTCATGGTCTCGACGATAAATTTCGGGCTGACAACCTAAGAGCACTAGTCCCATTCCCGTTAAGGTGGCAAAGATCCCCCGCCAAATTCTTGTTTTAGCTTGAAAAAGAAAGATGAAAGAAGTAATACTTAAAATGAACAGCGCAATGATAAATAAAACCCGAAAAGGCTCTTCAGAAATTAGATTTTTATTAATAAACTTAGAAAAAATAGGATAGGCTAACCCTAGAAAAGTAACGCCCACCACCGCCATACTAAGATATCTTCCGATCGCCACGTGTTCGGTGCCAACGATGGGAGGAATTTTACTTTTCTCGCCCACCTTCATCGCCAAACGCCGTTCCCGGGTGAGTAAAGCACGGTTAAGCACAATGCCCAACAGAGGGAAAACCACAACCACGGCGATCGCCGGATGTAACAAAGCCCAGGTATCTTGAAAATCCATCATAAAAATTAATCCCCGAGTTTATTAAACAATTTTTAAATAATTTAAGACTAAATATTTAAATTCTCTTTTTCCAGCAGAAAAAGGGATATTTTAAGAAGATTTTAGCCAAGAACCTGCAAATTTTTTAACAAATGTCAGAAGCCGTTGACGACGTGGAACAACCTCAACATCTTCGATAATGGGGGGAGTGCCTTGCATTGCCAAAATTTCATAGGCTTGCAGAGTAGTTTCTTTTTCTTTGAGGATGATTTGATTGCCGACCCTTGCCTGGTTCTTAATTACCTGATAAACATCTTGGGAAACTAATAGTTGTGTTCCTTTTAGTTTGTTTGCTGATTCGAGAAGATTGACAATGGCGGCCACCTCACCTAGGGGCGTTAATAGGGTAGATTGCGCCGCCACCAATGGAACAAAAACAACACTTCCAGAATGAATCCCCATACTTAAATTCAAGGGGCGATAGCGCATTTGATTTAATAAGGTATTTAATTCTTGAACTGATTTAAACATTTCCAAGGCTGCCCAAGTTGCCCTTTCTGCAGCAGAAACATCAAACTCCTTGAGACCAAAAGCAACCAACATTTTTCGTCCCATGACGTTGGAAATTGTCCCTCCATATTTTTCAATAATTTTTTGCATTTGACTGAAATAGCGTCCCATAACATAGACAATATCGTAGGGAAAATTAACTTCATCAAAATTAGTTGCCCCACGAATATTAGCCATTAATAGGGCAACATTGCGCTCGGTATTGATTGCCCCCGTAGTTAATTGATGATCAATTAAATCTATATCGCCCTCATCCAACACTAAACGACGGATAGTTGCTGAATTTGATAGTTTTGTTTGACACGCTAGACGGACGTGAAAGGGAAAATCTAATTTTTTAGCAAGGGCTTGTTCGATACTGGTAGGAGGACTACAATTTTTTATACCATCTAGAACCATAATGCGGCAGGTTGAGCAATTGGCTTTCCCGCCGCACACACTTATGTGGGCAATATCACCCTTTAAAAGGGCATCCAAAATAGTCTCGTTTGAGTCAATTTCCAGTAATCGATTGTCGGGCAAACAGATAAGAGTCGGCACTTTATTCACGTTTAAATCTCTTAAATTTCCAGCAAGTCAGTGCTTTTTAATTACTTAAGTTAACTTATTAATCGCGTTTTGCTAATCAATCAGTTAGGTTAATTAATAGGCATTGCAGATCGAAGAAATAAAAACAAAATTGGTTATAAGTTTTGCTGGTTATATCCTAATTTTGCAACGCCTAAGATTAAATTATTACTAATCTTAACCTTGCTCTTTCAAGCGAACCATTGCCGAACCAATGGGAATATCTCCATCGACACCCTCTAGCTTAGTGGTGACACGATAAAGAACCCGTCCCCCCATTCGTGACATATCAATCCCCGATAATTGCAGTCTTACATAAGTATTAGCCTCAACCGGTTGGTTAAAGTCGATGGTTACTCCCCCAGGGGACACTTTTGTAGTGGTGGGAATTTCCTTGCCATTAGGATCAAAAGCTTTGACATCAATGGAACGCCCCATGTCAATGGGTAAACTAATGGTGGCCGATTCTAAGGAAAATCCGGTAACGGCTAGGGTGATGTAGTGCATATTGCCGGCGGCTCCCACAAAACCAGAATCCGTGACAAAGGGAGTGGTAAAACGCATTACCATTTGGGCTTGGGCTGGGAAATTAGCCAAGGGCAACAGAGCTACAGAAATAGCTAAAGCAGACAAAGAACTAACAAGGGGACGAATATTCATAGCGTTAAATTCCTTAAATTAGGAAAAAAATTAGTCAATTGCCAACAAAAAGAGACAGTAAAATGGCAATGGCATCCTCAGGTTCGTAGCGAACACGAAAGTCCACATTGGCGTAAGCTAGGGCGATATGGCCGCGGCGATCAATTACAAATGTGGCCGGCACGGGTAATAACCATTCTTCGGTGCCATTGTGCTCAGGAATAACACAGCCTGATTGTAAATAAATTTGCTTAACAGCATCGGGAACGGTAAAAACTAATCCATAATCCTGAGCTGTTTGAAAACCACTGTCGCTGAGGAGATCGTAAGTCAAATCATGACGATCAATGGTTTTTTGAGAAGCAACTAGAGTTTGGGGAGAAATAGCCAGAATTGTCCCTCCCAATGCCCTAATTTTATTAACAACCTTTTGATAAGCGCGCAATTCTAAACCACAATAGGGACACCAGTAACCTCGAAAAAACTTAAGTAATATGGGACCAGTCTTTAATTGTTCGGAGAGAATGATCGTTTCTCCTTTGGTATTCTTCAGGGTAAAGTCTGGGGCAAAATCTCCTATTCTTAATAGTCTTCGATTTCTAAATTCCTCACTCAGACCTTGAATAAAATCAGAAAAAATAGCAGCTCTTTCAGGTGAAGACCTTTTCAAAGATTCTTGCTGGAACTTGTATAATTCAATTTGTAAATTCACAATCTTTCCGGAGATAGCTGGAGGCTATAACCCATCATATCCCCTAAAGATTGCCCTAATTGAACAAATTCCCGGAGATCTACTTGACTTCACTGGCGGGAAACATGGCGACCCGGCCTCCTTTTACTGCCACAACTACGTCGTAGGTTGCACAATAGGAAAAGGTAACATCGTTCTTTTTACTGTACAGATTGACAACCATTCCAGCGCCCCCCGGTTGCACTCCTAATGGTTCTAGATCACCGTAAAAAAATCGCCTCAATTGGTCTCCACTGCCTGTTTTTCCTTTACTGGCGATAATAAGTTCGATCTGTTCTTGGCTTGCCGAAGGGGGAGCGGCGATCGCCGTACTTTGAGTTTGGGGTAGAAAACTGTGAAGGGCGACATCTCCTAGGCCAATCATGCCAGCCAGAATAAGGGGGGTTAGCAAAGAACTAACGGTTTTTAGTCTTAACATCGAGTTTTTAGGAATGGGAATTATTGATTGAGATATCATTGCCTGTTTTTTTTTCGATGGGAAGCCGGCAAAATAGAATATGCCATATGCCAGATTGGAATAGGTATTGCGATGGATCGTCTTGCTTGTATGCAGAGCTTTGTTCGAGCAATTGAAATGAATAGCTTTTCCGCCGCCGCGAGGGAGCAACAAACAACTCAACCAACTATCAGTAAACAAATTGCCGCCTTGGAAAAATATCTGGGGGTACGGTTAATCACTCGCTCCACTACCAAACTAAATTTGACAGAGGAAGGGAAACAATATTATCAATACTGTCAACAAATTTTAGAAACAGTTGCTGAAGCTGAAGCAAGTTTAGAAGGTAAAGAAAAAGCCGTTGGCACCTTACGGCTGGGTTGTTCAGTCCTATTCGGCGAAATGCAAATTGTGCCCCGCTTAAGTCTGTTTATCGCCCGTTATCCCCAGGTCAAAATAGATTTAATGATGGCCGACTATTTTGTTGATATGGTGCAGGAAGGACTAGATCTTGCTATTCGTATTGGAAATCATCAAGATAAGGCTCTAATTAGTGAAAGAATTGGTATTACTCGTCGTGTAACAGTCGCCAGTACCAGTTATTTTGAAAAATCAGGAGAACCGAAAACACCAGAGGAATTGACCAGACACAACTGTATTGTATACACATCCTTGTCCACCATTAATGAATGGCATTTTCATGGAAAAAATGGAGTCATTGCAATCAATGTTAAAGGTAGTTTTCAAACCAATAGCTCCGTTGCTGTGCGAGCCGCAGTTTTATCAGATTTAGGCATTGCAATTGCTCCCATCTGGATGTTTGGTGACGATATTTACCAGGGGAATCTTAAAGTTGTTTTACAGGATTATCAACCCGTCCCTTTTCCCATTTATGCGGTCTATCGTCGCAGTCGCTTTTATCCTGCCAAAGTTCATTGCTTTATTGATTTTTTGCGGGAAGAATTTAAGCTAGATCCCTGGGTTTCTGATTATGGTGTTTAGAGCCCATTTATAAAGTCTTATAATGGATAGCAAGTAAGAGAAGAAAAAAAGGAAAACTAAGAGTAAGAGCAGAAGGAGACAAAGAGTATGAAAAGTCTGACAGCCTATGAAACAGACCTGAGCGATGCAGAATGGGCAATAGTTGAACCAATGATTCCTCCCGCAAAGCCCGGAGGACACCCACGAACCACAGATATGCGAGCGGTTTGTAATGGTATTTACTACCAACTAAAAACGGGTTGTCAATGGGCAGGGCAATGTTACCCCATGACTTTCCTCCTAGTAGCACGGTCTATAGCTATTATCGTAAATGGCAACGTCATGGCGTGTGGGAAAGGCTCAATCTAAGGCTGCTGGAGCAATGCCGCCTCTAGAGTGGCAAGAGCCTTCAACCTAGCGTAATAGCGGCAGATAGCCAATCGGTAAAAACCACCGAAAAAAGGGGGAAGTCTACGGTTTTGACGGAGGTAAGAAGGTGAAAGGGCGAAAGCGTCATCTAATCGTCGATAGTCTGGGCTTAGTCTTAAAAGTGATAGTGACCGAAGCAAATGCAAGTGAACGTATCGTCACAGCTTATGCTCTGATGAGTTTGCTTAAAGAAGGAACTCAACTCCTCGAGTCTGTCAAGAGCATGTTAGTAGACCAGGGTTATCGAGGTGATACCTTTGGGTTAGCCATCTGGCTCTTAACTCAAGCCAAAGTCCAGGTGATTAGTCGTTCAGGGAAGTCTTTTGAGGTCTTACCAAAAAGATGGATTGTCGATAGGACGTTCAGTTGGCAGCGCTTTTGTTGCCCCCTCTGTCGAAGCGGTGACAATGGACAAAACTACACGGTGGAGACTTTTAAAGGAAGTTACAGTGACAATGAGAGCCTTTTAACAAGCCAACCTTGGTGGGGTAATAGTGATTTAGCATTTGGGGCTCTGAGTCAAGTAGAAGGAGAACTTGGTTTTCCTAATAACACCTTGGATGGAATAGCCGGGCCACTCTTCGCCTTTGACTTTTCTGCTTGAGAGTCTCAAGAAAGTAATGAAAGGCGCCAGTTGCGTAATAGTTCTATGTTACCATTGACCCTGAATTTGGCAAATATTGCCATGGTGATATTAACCATGTGGGCTGACCTGGAGATAACTTTCGTGGGGCGATGAAATCTAGCAAGCCAATGGCGATTATCTGAGTTGTTTCTCTCAATTCCTACTGTTTCTCTTTTGCTAATCCCATGAAACGCATCAGGATGTTCATCCAGCAGTTGTTGATAGGGCCTCCAGTCATCGGTACAGGACACTGTCACTTTCCACTTTGCCAGTCTCTCCAGCAAACGACTCAGGGTTTGACTATCACGATTTCCCAGTTCCCAGTCGATGAGTCTCCCAGTAACACGGTCATATGCCTTCCAGAGCCATAACTTGTTTTTTTGGCCTGAAGAAAATGCCACAGTTCGTCTAATTCCACTACGATCGCTGAGTCTGGAGCCGGTTTCTCGTAGTTTGCTTCGCCAAAATCCCTAATCCAGTTGAGCAGTGACTGAGTGGAAACTCCCAAGAGTTTTGCTGTGGCATTCATTGACATACCACCCATGTACAATAAGACCGCTTCTAGTTTCATCCAGAGAAGTTTACCCCGTTCCTTGGAGAGATTGGTAAATTTATATTGGCACCTCTTACATTTGAATCGTTGCTTCCCCTTGACAAAGCCATTTTTGACGACATTCCCATGACCACATTGAGGACAGTGACAGTGTGTAGACATCTTTGCAAAAGCTCATTACCCAATATTCCCTATCATCCTACGTCATTATCTATTTGAAATTCTCGAAAATTTTATTGCTGATTCTTGACAGGATTATTTTTCCTCTTCGCCTTCTTGGAAAGTCACACTAGGGGAAGCATCAAAAATGGCGTTCAACTTTTCCCTGGCATCGTCAACATTGACGGAGCGCATCACCAATAAGGGCTCACTGATGGGGCGACCCTGGTCATCGAACAACTCCGGGTGACTGCTCTGGCCAAAGCGACGGGAAAAACTGTTGGGTGGAGTGCGCTGGCTGCCCATGCTGACGGAAATTAAGCTCCGAATTAGGTTGCTAACAGCAAGGAAGGCAATCACGGTGAAGGCCAAAATATAAATAAGATGCAGCACTGAAATTTTCCCCAATTGTTCAATGGCGACCCCGCTGAGCGCCATGGTAGAAAAATTTTTTCAGCATGGAACCGGGCAGGAAAAATTTAGGAACGATCGCCTGAGTCTTGTTCTAGCTTAACAAGATTTTCCGCCGTTGACAGGAATTATCTAGGTCCAGGAGGTCTATTGGGGAGTGGCGTAGAGGTCCCTACTGCGGCCAATGCAAAACCTGAGGGAACGGCCGATGGTGGGGTTGGAAAAAATGCCAAAAACCATGATTGCCGCCAGGGCTAATCCGCCGCTGAGCCAAAATACATGGCGGTAACCAAATATCTCGTTCAGTACGCCCATAATGGGAGCGGCAATGGCAATGCCTCCATCAAAACCGCTCATGCACACGGAGAAAACCCTTCCCCTTTCCTCCAGGGAGGAACGATCGGAAATTAGGGCGATGGTGGTGGGTAATAAAATGCCACTACCTGCTCCTTCGAGGGCGGCTGCGGTCAATAATTCCCAAGAGTTATCCGCTTGGGCAAGGCACACCATAGACAGCAAATAGCAAATCAGGCTACCGACAATGAATAGCCCCCGACCATAGGTATCCGCCAAGGAACCAAGGAAGAGGCGGGGCACAAAACTGGCGATCGCCGCCACACTGTAAAAAACTCCCGCATAGGTAGCTAGGTCAATTTCCCGCACAAACAGGGGCAAAAAAGTGGCCAAGTTACCGAACAAAAGCCCAATCAGCAGTAACACCAAGGTGGGTACGGCCATGGAGCGACTGGTGAGGAGTTTGCCGATGGAACGGGGTCGGGGGCGATCGCCGAAAACATCCTCTGCTGACGATTGATCTGGGGGACGGTTTTCCCGCACCTGTAGGGCCAAAACCAGGGAAATAAAGCCCAACAGGGAAGAGGCAATGAATAGGAATTCGTAGCCAATGCTTTGGGAAATGTAAGCCCCCACAGCCGGCCCAAATCCCATACCAATAGGCACCGCTAAACTCATATAGCCAATAATTTCCCCCCGTTGTTGGGGTGGGGATAAATCCACCACTAGGGAGTTATAGCCGGTGGTATAGGCAGCCAAGCAAATGCCGTGAAAAGCTCGAATGGCCATTAAAGCTCCCACAGTGGCGGTGAGTAGGTATCCCAAGGGGGCCAGAGCCACAACCAATGCACCAATGACAATGGCAATTTTTCTCCCCCGGCGATCAACCAACTGACCAATCCAAATTCTGGACCCCAACAGGCCAAGGGCGAAACTCCCCATAATCCAACCCACTTGTTGTTTCGTTGCTCCCACATCCTGGGCATACATGGGCAGAGTGGGAAGAAGGGCAGTGAGGCTGAGCCAAAACATCAGCACTGAAGCAAACAACAGAGCAAAAGTTTTCTGGGTGGAGGGAGATAGTTGACGGAGGGTCTGGAAAGAACTCACGGAATAATCTGCTGGGGAGGAAATGAGGCAAAGGGCAACTGCTTAAGGTTTCTTTACAGTTTGCTTTTCCATGATAGACCCAAAATTCCTTACCAGGGTGAGCGGGGCGTGGGGAAGCCAAATCGGTCTGCGATGGTGAAATTGAACATTTTGTAGATCAATCTGGGGAGGGTTGACAGGGTTAACCCCCCACTCTCAACAGGCAATAACTTTCAGTTTTTTTCAAGGGATAACCACAAAAAAACAAGAATATTTCGACCAATTACTTGCCGGCTTAATCTTTTCTTAATTCTATCTTAATTTCGACTTAATCAACTGATTAACTCCCCTTAAAATAAGTCAAAAAACGGCTATGGTTAACCAAAAGTTAATCGACTTTTTTGGGAAATTATGCATTGAAAATAAAAAAAATTTCGTGTTTTAAATTAACAAAATGCAACTAATATTGTTAGCTAGAACGGACCAGTAAGGTTTCTGGCTTTATTGACAGCAAACGGCCCGTCTTACCCTAGGGTTTTGCCGTTTTTTTAGGTCGATAATTATGCCAATGGAAACCCCATCAGCGAACAAGGGCTGACTGTTTCAACTGCACTACAATTTAGATTGCAAATTCCTATGCTTAGTTCACTGCAAAAAGTTGCTACCTTCTCCGTAGTCAGCGTTATCGTCGGTTTTGGTGGCATTGGCCAGGCCATTGCCGGTACCCTCAATGGTGCGGGAGCGAGTTTTCCGGCCCCACTCTACCAACGTTATTTTGCTGAGTATAAAAAAGCTACCGGTAATACTGTCAATTACAACTCCGTCGGTAGTGGCGCTGGTATTCGTCAATTTATCGGTGAAACCGTTGATTTTGGTGCCACCGATGCTGTGCCCACTTCCGCCCAACGTCAACAGATGAAACGGGGTGTGGTTATGGTGCCCACCGCTGGTGGCGCTGTGGCGGTAGTTTACAATTTACCAGGCAAAAAAGTACAACTTTCTCGCATTGCCTTGGGTAAAATTTTCACCGGGGAACTAAAAACCTGGAACCAGGTGGATTCCAAACTGCCCAACACTCCCATTCGAGTTGTGGTACGGGCCGATGGTAGTGGCACCACGGATATTTTTACTAGCCACCTCAGCGCTATTAGTAGCACCTTTAGAAGCAAGATTGGTGCTAGCCAAGATCCCAACTGGGGTTTCCAAGTACTGAAAGGTCCGAAAAATGACGGGGTAGCGGCAACGGTTAAGCAAACCCCCGGGGCGATCGGTTATGTCCAGGACACCTTTGCCCGCCGTAACGAGGGTCCCAATCTGCAAACCGCCAAGGTACAAAATAAGGCCGGTCAGTATGTAGAACCCAGCTTGGCAGAGGCCAATAAAGCCATCAGTGGAGCCAAGTTTGACGCGAACTTTGTTGCTGAAATAAGTGATCCTGCCTCCGGTTATCCCATTGTGGGTTTGACCTGGTTGTTGGTGTATCAAAACAATAAAAATGCCAACGTTGCCAAGGACGTCAAAGCTTTGGTGCGCTGGATTTTGACCACTGGCCAAAACCATAATACCCAGTTGGAGTACACCAAAATTCCTCCCGCCGTTGCCCAACGGGTAATTGCAGCAGTTAACAAGATCAAATAAACCAAATATCAAGTCAATCTGCGGTTTTTCAAGCTCCCCTAGTCTCCTCAGTTCGGGAAGAAACTGGATAAAGATCCCCCGGTATTGGGAGATTTAGGGGGCAAATTAAAACTTGGCAAACAGGCTCTAGGAAAAGGCAATAGGTATGGTGGAAGGTTTTTCACGTCGTTCAGAATTCACTCTGGCCCGGGGAGGGGATATTACCCAAGGGAATTCCCTCACCAATGGTTTGGACTGGGGCTTTAAACAGTTGACCCGTCTCTGTTCCCTCGGAGTAGTGGTGATTCTCGGCTGGATCGCCTGGGTGGTTTTTACCGATGCCCGACCGGCGATCGCCAAGTTTGGTTGGGAATTCATCGTCAGTCAACAATGGGACAGCAGTGGGCAACTGTTTGGCGGCTTACCCTATATTTTCGGCTCGGTGGTTAGTTCCTTCATCGCCCTAATTTTTGCCCTGCCCTTGGGGCTGGCCGTGGCGGTTATGACCAGCGAAAACCTTCTACCTGCTCCGGTGCGGGTGCCCATTGCCTTTCTGGTGGAACTGATTGCTTCCATTCCCAGCGTGATCATTGGTCTATGGGGCATTTTTGTCTTCATTCCAGTGTTAATGCCTGTGCAGGGGGCACTGTTTAAATATCTGGGTTGGTTACCAATTTTTGGTACGGAACCCTTTGGCCCCAGCATGCTGGTGGCGGGATTGGTGCTGACCGTGATGATTATTCCCACCATTGCTTCCATCAGCCGGGACATTTTACTCTCTGTTTCCCCCAGCCTCCGTAGCGCTTCCATGGCCCTGGGGGCAACCCGATGGGAAACTATCTGCTCGGTGATTTTGCCCTCTGCTAGTTCTGGCATTATTGGTGCCACTATTTTGGCCCTAGGTAGGGCCCTCGGAGAAACCATGGCAGTAACAATGGTGATCGGTAACTCAAATATTATCTCGGCTTCCCTACTGGCACCGGGATATACCATTCCCTCAGTGCTAGCTAACCAATTTGCCGAAGCAGTGGATGAGCTGCACATCGGCGCTTTGATGTATTTAGCTTTAATCCTTTTCGTTATTACCCTCGGTATTAATAGTCTGGCGGTGTTGATGGTGGCAACCATTCGTCGTCAAGGGGAGAGCAATTAAAGCGATGAAAAGTTCTGCCCCTAGTAGTTTACTTGCGCCCCTATCCTTTTTCCGTAATGGTTTTGCCTGGGTGATGGGGGGGTTGTCCTTTACCCTCACCCTTGTGGCTCTGCTGCCTTTGTTGGCTATCTTAGCTGCCATTATTCAACGAGGTTTGCCCACTCTTTCCTGGGAAGTGTTTATCCATCTACCAGCTCCAGTGGGGGTGGAAGGGGAACCCAACGGTTTTGCCAATGCCATTGTGGGTACTCTGACCATGGTCGGACTGGGCGCTCTTTTTAGTGTGCCCCTGGGGGTGATGACTGGGGTATTTTTGGCGGAGTTTGCGGCCGGCTCGGCGATCGCCAATGGGGTACGTTTTGTCACCGTGATTCTGAGCAGTGTGCCCTCGGTAATTGTGGGGGTATTTGCCTATGGAGTACTGGTTATTACCACCAAGCAATTTTCGGCCTACGCCGGGGGTCTAGCTTTAGGGGTAATTATGACTCCCATTATTGCTTTGACTACAGAAGAAGCGCTGAAATTAGTGCCTCTCCATTACCGCCTGGGTTCCGCTGCCCTGGGGGCTAGTAAATGGGAAACCACAGTCAAAACGGTAATTCCCTGTGCCATTCCCGCCATTACCACTGGGGTATTGTTAGCAGTGGCGAGGGCCGCCGGGGAAACGGCTCCTTTGATGTTCACTGCGCTCTTCAGTCAATTCTGGCAAGAGGGGTTAATGGCCCCCACCCCTTCCCTGCCCGTACTGATTTACAACTATGCCAGTTCTCCTTTTGAAGAACAGAACGCCATTGCCTGGACCGCTTCTCTTGTACTATTAATGCTGGTTTTGACCATTAATCTATCCTCCCGTCTGCTGATCCGTCGGCGTTTTTAGCTCTGCCATCAATACCTAATCGTTAATTTTCCCGTTTTCTCCGTTTACCAGCTATGACTAATTTGTCCGGTTCAATGCCCAGCTCCACAGCAGCGGATTTACAGCCTGCCCTCAGGGTTGAAGGTTTGGGATTTTATTACGGCACCAAAAAAGTGTTAGAGGGGGTAACCATGGCAATCCCCGTTGGTAAGGTCACTGCCATGATTGGCCCTTCTGGTTGTGGTAAATCAACTTTGCTCAAAGCTTTTAACCGCATTGCCGAACTGGAGGGACGGGTGAAAGTAACCGGGAAAATCGAATTTTTCGGACAAAATATTTACGATCAAAAGGTCAATATTAATAGCCTGCGTCGGGAAATTGGCATGGTCTTTCAGCGCCCCAATCCTTTCCCCACCAGCATTTACGACAACATTGTCTATGGGGTTAAACTTTGTTGCAATGTGAGCCGGGCCGAATTGGATGAAATTGTCGAACGTTCCCTCACTAGGGCAGTGTTGTGGGATGAAGTCAAGGATAGTTTGAAAAAATCTGCTTTGGGTTTATCGGGGGGACAACAGCAACGCCTATGTATTGCCAGGGCGTTAGCGGTCAATCCCAAGGTGTTGTTAATGGATGAACCCTGTTCTGCTCTCGATCCTATTTCTACTCTGAAAATTGAGGAATTAATCAATAGTCTGCGGGAAAATGTGACCATCACCATTGTGACCCACAATATGCAACAGGCCCTGAGGGTGTCTGACTACACAGCGTTTTTCAATACCGATGAAAGCCGTATCGGTCAGTTAGTAGAATTCGACACCACCCAGAATATTTTCTCTAGTCCCCAGGAAACCCAAACCAGGGATTATGTGGCTGGTCGCTTTGGCTAGATACTCCTGTTTATGGTGCCCTCCTTCATATAACGTTTGCTTGTATTACCTCTTAATTTTTACTTTAGAAACTAGTCTTCAGTAAGCATTCAATCTGCTCAATTTTGCCTGGGCTAAAACTGGCTCGCCACCTATTGCCATTCAGAAATCTGGTAAAATGGGTTGCCCAATGAAATTTGTATGATGAGCAAAGTTTTTTTTGATATTACCATCGGCAGCGATACCGCAGGTCGCATTGTGATGGAATTGTTTGACGAAGTTACCCCCAAAACCGCTGAAAATTTCCGGGCCCTTTGCACTGGAGAAAAAGGTGTGGGTAAAGCTGGTAAACCCCTACACTTCAAAGGTTCCCATTTCCATCGAGTCATCACCGATTTCATGGCCCAAGGGGGAGATTTTACCCGGGGCAACGGTACCGGCGGTGAGTCTATTTATGGAGAAAAATTTGCCGATGAAAATTTCCAGTTAAAGCACGATCGCCCTGGGCTATTGTCCATGGCCAATGCCGGGCCCAATACCAACGGTTCCCAATTCTTCTTAACCTTTGTACCTTGCCCTTGGCTTGATGGTAAGCACGTCGTTTTTGGTGAAGTGGTGGAAGGTTTAGAAATTCTAGAGCAACTTGAAGCTAACGGTTCCCAAAGTGGTCAAACTAAACAGGCGATCGTTATCAGCGATTGTGGTGAAATTAAATAAGCCTGATTGACACTAGTGTGTATAGACTCTGTTAAAAACCTTGTTGGAAAAATAAAGTAAGACAGTCCCCTTGATTAGTTTTGAATTGATAATCGAGGGGGTTTTTATTGGTCAAATTTGAGTGAAAATCAATCAGCAAAACTATTAGCCTTGGTGGCAAACTTAACATCCAATTCTGTAATGCCGCCTGCATCATGGGTGGTTAAATCAATGGTGACCCGATTATATACATTGGACCATTCTGGATGATGGTTCAGGGTTTCCGCCACCAACGCTAACCGAGTCATAAAACCGAAAGCTTGATTAAAATTGGCAAACTTAAATTGACGATGGAGTTTATTGCCCTGCAAGCTCCAACCGCCGAGTTCTCCCAGGGCAGTTTGGATTTCTGGGTCAGTTAAACGTTGGGGGGTGGCCATGGTGCAATTTATCTAGATTTTTAACTATTGGTTAGGGATTGTTCCTGCCATCCGTTATATCATCTCCCAGAAAAAGATTGAAGGAAACCTGGGTTGGTTCGCCCACGTTGGTGGTTTCCTGCACCCGGCTATCGGGAATTTGCCAGTTATCACTCAAATAAGTTCTAATCTGCTCTGTTTGGGAAAAAAGACTGGCGGGATTACTATCTGGAGGACGTTGAATGGTGAGTCGCAAATACAGAGAGGGATGGGACCGGAGAATTTGTCCCACATTGTCGAGTACTGCTTGATCTTGGTTGGAAAGATTCAGGGGAGCACTGGCGATCGCCGCAGTTTCATCGAGAACGGTGAGGGGAATAAGCCCTTGATCTGTGGCGAGGCGTTGGTATTCCACCATGGCATCATTAACCTGTAACGATCGCCGAATTTGATTGGAAAGAATAACTTGGGCGTCCTCCTGTAAATCTCGATCACCAAGGTAGATGACCACTAACTTAAAAGCGGAATTATCGCTCCGGAGTACGACTTGATAATCCACCAATTGCAGGGCATCAGGAAGGCTCACCAGGGCGAGGGAACGACTAATTTCCCCCATCAATTCCCCCTGTAGGTCTGGCAAATAACTAACTTGGGTGATGACTGGAATAGATTCCGTGTTAACCGCTTGGCTGGTGGGAATTTGCACAAACCGCAAGGTAATGTCACTGGGGCTAAGGTCCAGGGCAGTGGCTAACTTGTCCACAAAGCGGTCTTCATCTTCCTGGCTGTAGAGCTTGTCGGTCACCACCTGGAGTTGTATCGATACTTGGTTGTTATCCCGTTTCGCTTTTACCTGGTCGATGTAGGAACGAAATTCATCATCGCCCCCGTCGAAATTATCCTGCCAGATCTGCTTAATGGTGGAATTAAGTTGGTTTTCTTCCCGTTGCTGGGTCACTTGGCGTCGCACCTGTTCCAGGGATTTGGTCAGAGGAAACGAAATGATCCCCAGGGTAACCAGGATCAAGAAAAAGCGACTGGGCAAACCTCCTACCCGTTGAAAAGTGGTGTAGGCCGGCAATCTTCTCAACCAAGAACTGACCACTTGGCTTTCAGCATTTTCTTGTTTCCATTCCCCAATGGCTTCCCGCACTGCCCGCACATCAAAGTGGACGAAAAAGAACACAATCATGGCGGTGAAAATAATCGCCACTAGGTTGGTGATGAATAGCAGTCCTCCCCCCTTGGCCACGGTCAAACCCTGGGAAGAAGCCAAGCTGAAATAGATACCAATGCCGTAACCCACCACGCACAATGGCGGCATCAAGGCCACGGCGATCGCCACCCCTGGTAAAGAAGCCGCTACCCCCTTCGCTTGTTTGCAGGTAGCCACCGATCCCACCGCCCCGGAAAACAAAGCCACAATTAAATCCAAAAGGGTAGGATTGGTTCTAGCCAAAATTTCGGGGGTAATTTCCTTAAAAGGGACTATGACCACCAGAATGGCTGCAAAAACGATGGCTAAACTACAGCTCAGTAATAAGTTAAACGCCGCCCGCAACCAGAGCACCACGTCTCCCGCCGCCAAACCCATGCCATTGGCCAAAATTGGCCCCATCAAAGGGGAAATCAACATTGCTCCAATGATTACCGCTGGACTGTTCAGTACCAACCCCAGGGTGGCAATGCCCGCCGCAAACAAAACCTCAATCCAGTAGCTTATGTCCCTGAGGCTAACGGACTCACATAACTGGGTGTAGATTTGCACCTTATGTTCATCGGTCAAATCTAAATTATTCGTAAAGCCACGGCGTAGACGCAGTAACATCAGCAGGGAAAAACGATGCCCGGAGGACTTGGACTTTGACATAGGGGGGGATGGGATTAATCGTCTCCATTGTGCTTGACCAATACTATACTCTGGGGAGAGTTTGCTGAATTATTGCCATCCACCTTTTCGGGGTTGGGCTATCCCAGGTTATATTGCCTTACATTATCCCCATATCATTCATTATTTCCCATCGAGCGAGTTGTTTATGTTTGGCGTTCTGCTGTTCCTTATTTTCTTCTGTGCCGTCAGTCTAGCCTTTTTTGCCAACCGTAAATGGTGGATTCGTGTTTCCACCCAGTCTCCCCGCTGTACCTATTATTTTGGCCCCTTTACTTCCCAAGAAGAGGCGATCGCCCACCACCAAGGTTATCTCCAGGATTTGGAGATGGAGGGAGCCCAGGGCATTGAATACAAAATAGAACGCTCCTATAAGCCAAGAAAATTAACCATCGAAGACTGAGAAAACCGCCAGCAATGGGGAAGCTTGTTGGCTAATTTCTCCCCAAAGCACAAATCCCCCAGTTATTTGGTTAACTAGGGGATCCAGCTTATCTTTACAGCTAAAATTCTGAGCAACGAGATCTTACTAAAAATTTAGTCTCGACCGTTGAGGGCAATCAGTAGACGCAGAATGAAGATAAACAGGTTGATATAGGTCAAATACATGGACAGGGATGCAGCCAAATATTGATCATCCCGGTAGGTGCGGGGGAGAACAAAAAAGTCCACCACCGACACGCCGGCAAATAGCAACACCCCGAAGCCAGAAATGGCCACTTCCAAAAAGGTAGGGGTAATGACCCCAAAAAAGCCGAGCACCACTTGGAGAAGCATCACCACCACTAGTCCAATCAAGGCTAAGCTGACGGTTTTGCTCAGGGCAATGCCATCTTCTTCCGATAAATTGGAGCCAATACTACGGGCCACCACAAAAGTTACACCACAGCCCAGGGCCGCCACACCAATGCCTTGGATACCCACTCCACTGGTTTGCAGGGCCAGGTAAATAATGCCACTCAGGGTATAACCAGATAGCAGACTATACAGGGTTAGCAAGGGCAAAGCCGTTGCGTTATTGCCACTTTGCGCCACCCGCATGGCGACAAAAAAGAGAATAAAATTACCGATTAAAGCGACCCAAAAGGTGGTCATGAATAGACCGGGATTGCCCTGCATGACGCTGAGACCACCAAAGGTTCCCGCCGCTGTCAGCACCAAGCCTCCGCCAAGATAGGGGAGGGCGTTTTTGATCACGTTTGGCCCGATCAGACTTTGGCCTTTTGCCTCCGCCATGATCTGACGAAAATTGCTGGTATTGCTCATAAAAAGTGGATTTTTGACTAGGATAATCACAGGGGGGAAATTATTTTTCCCTTACCTTTAATATACTATCGACAACCATGGCCTTGCTTTAAGTGCTGGTAAGTCCTTATAAGCCCTTATTTGTGGGCTATTTCTGCCCCTGGATCCCGCCGGCTGAGCTAAGCATGAACTGTGTATTGTTCCATTGTCAGACCAGGAGGCCTTAGTCCTATGAATTATCGTGTTATTGTCTTGAGTGGGGTGATGACTGCCCTCCTCGGCACCGTGTTTGGTTGGGGCATGGGGCAGATTGCCCTGCGTCAACGGCCTAGCCAAGTACAGGTCACCATGAGTCAGCCCTATTGTACTTTCTATGGGCGGCGCTTAATCTGGTTCGGGGCGATCGCCGGCTTTGTGTTGGGGGCAGGACAGGCCTGTGTACTGGCGGAGAGGAAAAAGGAAAAAGAAGCCATGGAGAAAGCGGAAACTGAAGAAGACTATTCCTGATCCCCTGCCGCTGCAGTGACCTGGTTTTCCGTTACCGATGGAGGGAATTTGGTTGCTATTTCTGGCGGTCCAAGGGACGCGAAAAAGTTCGCCGCCACTGTTTGCATCGCCGTGGCCTAAGGCGGTCAAATACTCCCATCCCCTGACCAGGCTAGTTTTCTCCCTTGGCGATCGCCCTGGTAGCATTTAATACAAATTGGCTATCTTGGCAAAGTCCCCCGAAATATTACGAAACGTAAAGTATAATAACAATCAACCTGTAAACCCCAAATGCCTTAGCGAGACAGTAACCCATGCGCGTTGTGATCGCCGGAGCCGGATTAGCCGGCCTAGCCTGTGCCAAATACTTAGCCGATGCGGGCTTTACCCCCGTCGTCTTGGAACGTAGGGATGTATTAGGCGGGAAGATCGCCGCGTGGAAAGATGAGGACGGAGATTGGTACGAAACCGGCCTACACATTTTTTTTGGGGCCTATCCCAACATGTTGCAGTTATTTAAGGAATTGGATATCGAAGATCGTCTGCAATGGAAAGAGCACAGCATGATCTTCAACCAACCAGAGAAACCAGGTACCTACTCTCGGTTCGATTTTCCGGATATTCCGGCCCCCATCAATGGTTTGGTAGCCATTCTTCGCAACAACGATATGCTTACCTGGCCGGAGAAAATTCGCTTTGGCTTGGGACTCTTGCCGGCCATTGTCCAGGGCCAGAGCTATGTGGAAGAAATGGATAAATACACTTGGTCAGAGTGGATGGCCAAACAAAATATTCCCCCCCGCATCGAAAAAGAAGTTTTCATTGCCATGAGTAAGGCGTTGAACTTTATTGATCCCGATGAAATTTCCGCCACCATTTTACTTACTGCCCTCAATCGCTTTTTACAGGAAAAAAATGGCTCTAAGATGGCATTCCTGGATGGGGCACCACCGGAGCGTCTTTGCCAACCTTTGGTCGACTATATTACGGAACGGGGAGGGGAAGTACACATTAATAAACCTCTCAAAGAAATTTTGCTTAATGAAGATGGTTCCGTTAAGGGTTACTTAATCCGGGGCCTAGATGGAGCCCCCGACGAAGTGATCACAGCGGATTTATATGTGTCTGCCATGCCGGTGGATCCCCTGAAAACCATGGTGCCAGCGCCCTGGAGAGAATATCCTGAGTTTAAGCAAATCCAAGGTTTGGAAGGAGTCCCGGTCATTAACCTCCACCTGTGGTTTGACCGTAAGTTAACCGACATTGATCATTTGTTATTCTCCCGATCGCCGTTGTTGAGTGTTTACGCCGACATGAGCAACACCTGCCGAGAATACAGTGATCCAGACAAATCCATGTTGGAATTGGTGCTGGCTCCGGCCCAGGATTGGATCGGCAAATCCGACGAAGAGATTGTGGCGGCCACCATGGCGGAGATCAAGCAACTCTTTCCCCAACACTTCAACGGGGATAATCCAGCCCGACTGCTTAAATCCCACGTGGTCAAAACCCCCCGCTCAGTCTACAAAGCTACCCCCGGAAGGCAGGCTTGTCGCCCCGATCAACGGACATCGGTGCCCAACTTTTACCTAGCAGGGGACTTCACCATGCAAAAATACTTGGGCAGTATGGAAGGGGCGGTGCTTTCCGGCAAACAATGCGCCCAGGCGATCGCCGCCGATTTCAACCCCCAAACCGTTCCCCCCACCAGGGAAATAGTCACCGTGGGTTAAGCCGCCTGGACTCCCTGGTAATCTTCCTGACAAATGGCAACCCTAATGCGACAATGCTAAATGGCTAACGGTCAAATTTCTCCCCAGCGTGCAGTTACCAAACCCCAATCCTGGTGGCTGACTTCCGAACCCCGTCCGTCCTTAATGTTACAACTGCCCAAACCGTCTCCATCTGCAAAGCCCTGTGCTTCTGTTGAGGAAGCTTACGAAATTTGTCGTCAAGTAACGGCCCAGTACGCAAAAACTTTTTACCTGGGAACTTTGCTGATGCCCCCTGCCAAAAGGAGGGCCATTTGGGCGATCTATCTTTGGTGTCGTAGGACTGATGAACTAGTGGATGGGCCCCAGGCGGCCACCACCACCCCGGAAACTTTGGACCATTGGGAGCGGCGTTTAGAAGGGATTTTTGCTGGCCAACCCCAGGACGATGCCGATGTGGCCCTGGTGGATACCTTGGAAACATTTCCGCTCGATATTCAGCCCTTTCGGGACATGATAGCCGGTCAGCGGATGGACCTTTACCGTTCCCGTTACCAAACCTTTGAAGAACTAGACTTGTACTGTTATCGAGTGGCGGGCACCGTCGGTCTGATGTCCAGTGCTGTGTTGGGAGTCGATACGGGCAATGGCCAGGCCCCTTGGCAACCCGATGCCGTGTACATTCCCCAGGAAGAGGCGATCGCCTTGGGGGTGGCGAACCAATTGACCAATATTCTGCGGGACGTTGGGGAAGACGTGGAGCGGGGTCGAATTTATTTACCCCTGGAAGATTTAGAACGATTTAATTACAGCGAACAGGATTTACTCAATGGGGTAAACGATGATCGTTGGCGCAGTTTAATGAAGTTTGAAATTGACCGGGCCCGCCATTATTTTGAAGATGCGGAACGGGGTATTCGGGCTTTAAATCGGGATGCCCGTTGGCCGGTGTGGACAGCGTTGATGTTGTACAAAGGCATTTTGGATGTGATTGAGGCCAATAATTACAATGTGTTTAATCGTCGTGCCTATGTACCCACTCCGAAGAAATTACTATATTTACCCGTGGCCTGGTTGCGGGCCCAGGTGCTTTAAGGTTTTTTCCGACCACTGATCGATGGTTGATCTGATCCTGACTTCCCGCTGAAAAAAAGCCCCCAACCGTTGTAGGCTAAGGACTCACTTTATGAAGGGTTCAAACTATCAGTGTAGCGAACAAAGGCGATCGCCCCGATGTTTCCCCTTAGGTGAAGAGAAATCACAAAGTTTGTTCAAAACTGGGACAGTTGCCGCAACTGCCAAAGGATGGACAGCAGTGCCCCCACCACTAAAATCATGGAACTAAGGGAACCAAGGGCAAAACCTACCATTCTTTTCTCCGCCGCTTGGTAATAGCCCCAGGCGTAAAGAATGCGCCCCAGTAACCAGACGGCCCCCAAAATGGCAGCAATGGTTGGATCTCGGTAAATGGCAAATAGCCATAGCCCCGGCAGAAAAAAGGCT
The DNA here is from genome assembly GCF_014698595.1 of Synechocystis sp. FACHB-908. NCBI lineage: Bacteria > Bacillati > Cyanobacteriota > Cyanophyceae > Synechococcales > Merismopediaceae > Synechocystis > Synechocystis sp. FACHB-908. The sequence continues at coordinate 53,808 of NZ_JACJTH010000010.1, forward strand.
AACTGCTCCAGGGTGTTGTACTGTACCCTCAGCACCCGCTCAAAGTCTTCATTGCCGGTGGTGGCCGGTGGCATCACCCCATATTTAGCCCGAGCCCGCCCCACATTAATCACCAGCACCAGGTAAAGCATCGTCGCCAAAGCAGTGATCAAAGCTGGCCAGAGTAACTCGGTTTTTGTCATCGGTCATGGTGAAAGAAAGTATATTTTCAGACTAGCCCAAAAAGTTACTCTGCCTCCAAATCATTAATATTGCTCGGACTAATCGCTATACTTACGGTCAGGGTATTACCCAACTTTTTATTTTTCTCAGTCAAGTTCCTTTTGTATTTTTTATCCCATGCAGCTAAGCCCCCAGGAAAAAGATAAATTGTTGATTTTTACCGCCAGCCTAGTGGCAGAACGCCGTAAGGCCCGAGGGCTCAAACTCAACTATCCCGAAGCCGTGGCCTATATTTCCGCCGCTATCCTGGAAGGGGCCAGGGATGGTCGTACCGTAGCCGAGTTGATGAACTATGGCGCTACCCTATTGAGTCGGGACGAAGTCATGGAAGGGGTGCCGGAAATGTTACCGGAGGTACAGGTGGAAGCAACTTTTCCCGATGGCACTAAACTGGTGACGGTCCACGAACCCATTCGCTAGTAATGAGCTGGCCGGTCAGGGCGGACTGTTTTTTACCGTTAAACCCCAGGCCTGTTGACCGTAGAAAAAATTCATTGTCTAGGGTTGACAGTGATCAATCTTTATCGCTATATTTAAAAACGTCTGAAATAACGAACTGTTATCGAGACTGCCTAGCCCCCATCGTCTAGAGGCCTAGGACACCTCCCTTTCACGGAGGCGACAGGGATTCGAATTCCCTTGGGGGTATTAAAAAAAAAGAAAAAACGAAAAGAAGTTCTTCGGGGCTTCTTTTTTGTTGCTCACCCAAACAATTCCCCAAGAAGTTTAAAACCCTCTTTCGGTTTATGGAACAGAAGAAGAAGCGGGGAGCTTGTCGAGGGAAACAGCGCAGAAATGGCAAGACCCAAACTCCATCTATGGCAGTATAGGGGCGTAGTTCTTTGTCCTTGAGGCTCTGTCTGGCAAATGTTAATCCTGCGTCGCCTAATACTAGTTGTTTCCCTTAGTTTTGCCACGATCGCCATTGACATTACTACGAGACCAGGGCTGGAACCAGTGCAAGGCCAGGGGGTGGAGACAGTAGACTCGCAAACACTAAAAGTGGGGGTGGTGGGCAATCCTCCCTTTGTCTTTTATGGAGAAGGAAAAAACGCAGCATTTACCGGTATTAGCCTAGATGTGTGGAGAGCAGTGGCCGAGTCCCAGAAGTGGAATTCAGAATATGTAAGGCAAAATTCCATCTCCGCAGGCATCACAGCGGTGGCGGAAGGGGAATTGGATATTTTAATTGGTCCCATTAGTGTTACCCCAGAGCGGGCCGCCATAGAGGGCATTACCTTCACCCAGCCCTATTTCAGTAGTGGCATTGGCCTGTTAATTCCAGGCAAACCGGTGAGTTTATGGGAAAGATTTTCGCCTTTTTTTGGCATAGCCGCTTTGTCTTCAGCGGGGGTACTTACTCTACTTTTATTTTTGGTGGGGAATTTAATTTGGTTAGCAGAACATCGCAAAAATCCTGAGCAGTTTTCCCCCCATTACCCAGAAGGAGTCCAAAATGGCATGTGGTTTGCCTTAGTTACCCTAACAACAGTGGGCTATGGCGATCGATCGCCGAGGACTAAGTTAGGGCAACTGGTGGCGGGGGTATGGATGTTGGTGGCCTTATTAAGTTTTTCTTCCATTACGGCGGGGTTAGCTTCGGCTTTTTCCACGGCTCTTTCCGAAGCTAGTGCAACACCTTTGTTTAGAAGTGTGGGGGATTTGAAAAATAAAGAGGTGGCAGTGGTGCGGGATACCACAGCGGTGGATTGGGCTAATTTTTATCAGGCTGACGTTAGGGAAACTAATAATTTGACAGCAGCCATTACCCTACTACAAAAAAAACAGGTGGAGGCGGTAATGTTCGACCGGCCAGCCTTAATTTACTACACCAGACAGAATCCTAATCTTAACTTGGAGGTGACAGAAATTCGAGTTTCCCTGGAGCCCTATGGCTTTGTGCTCAAGGAAAATAGTCCTTTGCAAAAGACTATCAATGTGGAGATGCTCAATTTGCTTTACAGCAGGGTAATTGCGGAATTTACCGAACGCTGGTTAGGGCCTGGGATTGAGGAAAATCAAGACCTTTTGCCCCAAAACATAGGAGAAAGCCCTAGCTAAACCCTGGTAAAACTTATAATACCGTTCTGGCTCTGCAACCCTACTAATTACTGTCAGGAACAGCCAAAGTATTTTTTGGACTGGGAGCGCAAACAATGCCTTTTATTGATGTTAGCCTTGGACTAGCTGTGTTCCTGGGGTTTATTTTCTCGGTAATGGCAGCTAGGTTCTTTTTGAAAATTTGGCTGCACTATCTATGAGTACCATCAAGGCCCTGTTACCGCCAAAATTCCCCCAATTACTGACTGGTTTAGCTTTACTTTCCCTGTCTTTGGTGGTCAGCACGGCGATCGCCGCCAAGGCCTTACTGGAAGTAAAAAATGCTAATGATGTATTAATAGTTACGGGGTCAGCCAAACGACCCATCACTTCTGACTACATTGTTTGGGGATTATCTGTCTCTAGTCAGCAGCCCACCGCCCAGGCAGCTTACCAGGATTTACAAAGTCAAACTGAACGGGTGCAAGCCTATCTCCAAGCAAAAAATGTGCCCACGGCAGCCATTAGTATGGGGGCGATGGAAACCTATGCCATTCCCGAAGTTACTGAAAATGGGCAGGAAACCGGGAGAACCTTGGCCTATCGTCTTACGCAACGGTTTGAAATTAGTGCCGATGACGTGGATCGTTACAGCAAATTGTCCCAGGAAGCCACCGAATTGATTAATGAAGGCATTAATTTAACGGTAGAACCGCCCCAGTATCTTTATACTCAGTTAGCCCCCCTCCGCATTGAAATGGTGGCCGAAGCAACCAAGGATGCCAAAGCTCGGGCCGAGGCGATCGCCAGTAGCACCAATAGCAAAGTGGGGGCAGTGCGGAGTGCCCAAACCGGAGTTTTTCAAATTACCTCCCGCAATTCCACCGATGTCAACGACATGGGAATCTATGACACCTCTTCCATCGAGAAAGACATCACCGCAGTGGTTTCCATCACTTTTAGTATGAAATAATTATCTGAAAATTTTACCAAGGCTGTTACTCTGTCCGTATTTTCCCTGATAATTAAAAGATCTAACCGATGAATGATTGATCTTTGTTGGTTTTCGTTCCACGATGTAAAGATTAGAGTCGATAAAAGCCATGCTGTTTCGTCAATTGTTTGATCCGGAAACCTCCACTTACACCTACGTAATTGCTGACCCCAAGGGTCGGTCTGCGGCCTTGGTAGATTCTGTTTTAGAACAAGTGGATAGGGATCTAAACTTGCTCAAAGAATTGGATCTCAAGTTAACTTTTTGTCTGGAAACCCACGTCCATGCCGACCATATCACCGGAGCGGGAAAACTACGGCAATTAACAGGTTGTCAAAACCTCGTACCCCAGTATGCTGAGGTGGACTGTGCTGACCGCCATTTGCAGGACGGGGAAATTGTTCATGTTGGCTCCATACCCATCCAGGCGATCGCCACTCCGGGGCACACCGATAGCCATTTAGCTTTTTTGGTCAATCAAACCCATGTGTTGACGGGGGATGCTCTGCTCATCCGGGGCTGTGGCCGGACGGATTTCCAAAGTGGAGATGCCGGTACGTTGTATGACGCTATCCACGGTAAATTATTCACCCTGCCGGAGGATGTTTTTGTCTATCCGGGCCATGACTACCGGGGCCACACCGTTTCCACTATTGGGGAAGAAAAACGTTTTAACCCCCGCTTATTAGGGCGCGATCGCCAGAACTTTATCGAATTTATGGATAGTTTAAATCTGCCTGATCCAAAGAAAATTATGGAAGCGGTGCCCGCCAATCAACTCTGTGGTCAAAGGACTGTTGCGGTTTAAAGACTTGCTCCAAGACTAATCAAGATCCATTTCCCGGAAAAATCCGTTCACAATTATGGTCAGTTGGTGTCAGTCCCTTTTCCTTCGCTGGGGTAAGGTTTTAACCCTAACAGTGCTTAGCTTTGGGCTTTGCTGTGCCTGTTTAACTCTTTGGCCGGTGGCAACTCCAGCCCTAGTACGGGAGACTACGGAACAGCCGGGGCAAACCCTGATCCAGTCTCGTCAATCCCTACGGGACCAGGAAGGGAATACCTGGCAAGTGGTGTTATTTAAAAGGACGAAAGCCAACGGTGATAGAGAAACCAATTTACGTTTAGTTGGTTTTCCTGGAGTCACATCCTTTCGCCATCCAGCCCCTTTGGTGGTTCGGGACAATGGTGGTAATACCGTTAACCTAACCGATCTTTTAGCAGAGAAAAGCCCCGGTGAAAATGTTGGTCAATTTTTGGTTACAACGGATTTTACCAATTTACAAATTAATGGCATTTGGGAATTGAATTTACCGTTGGCAGGGGGAGAACAACAAATCAAAGTTCCCTATTTTGTCCTCCAAGAATGGCAAAGTTTGTTGGCCAAGGCATCGGATTAATTGGCAACAGCTTAGCCACTAAATTTAAAATTATTAAAAACAAACTTAAGCGGAGATTAAACTATGGCTAGCTCAACCCAAACCAATGTCACCATTGCCCCCAAAACTTTGCAACAATTGCGTCAACAGGATGCGGTAATTCTGGTTGATGTGCGGGAGCCCCTGGAATTTGTTGGGGAACACATTACCGATGCCTATTCTTTGCCTTTATCCCGATTGAATCCTAGCCAATTGCCCCAAGCGGAAGGAAAAACGACGGTACTCTATTGTCAAAGTAGTAACCGTTCCGGCAATGCCCTGCAACAATTGAGATCTGCTGGGGTGGAAGGAATCATTCATTTGGAAGGGGGATTATTAGCTTGGAAACAGGCTGGGTTGCCGACGGTAAAAACAAAAAATGCCCCCATCAGCATTATGCGTCAGGTGCAAATTATTGCCGGTAGTTTGGTTTTGACCGGGGTTTTGCTGGGCAGTTTTGTCGCCCCTGGATTTTATTTTCTCAGTGGTTTTGTCGGCGCAGGATTATTATTTGCCGGACTTTCTGGCACCTGTATGATGGCTAATCTTTTGGGCAAATTACCCTACAACCAAATTAAGGACTAATAACCATGGCACTCCAAGTGGTGGGCTATTTTTTGGCAAGTTGCATTGGCCTAAGTTTGGGGCTTTTGGGAGGTGGCGGCTCGGTGTTAGCCCTGCCCATTTTGGTCTATGTCATGCAGGTTCCCCCCAAGGCGGCGATCGCCATGACGTTAGTGATTGTGGGGGCCGTGAGCTTGATTGGGGTCATTCCCCATTGGCATCGGGGTAATGTTAATCTCCCCAAGGCCCTGATTTTTGGTTCAGCCACCATGGTGGGAGCTTTTGGCGGGGCTAAGCTAGCCGCTCTTCCTTTAGTGACAGAAACGTTTCAGTTGATTTTATTTGCGGTGCTGATGCTGGTGGCGGCTATTTTTATGATCCGCAAAGCCCAACAACGACCCCAGTTATCCTCCACAGAGGATCCTGATTTAGCCACCTATCCCGCCCCCATTTGTAAATATTGTTGGCTGTGGCTACTGACGGAAGGCATTGCCATTGGCGTTTTAACCGGGCTGGTGGGAGTGGGGGGAGGATTTGCCATTGTACCCGCCCTAGTGTTGCTGGGAAAATTGCCCATGAAAGAGGCGATCGGGACTTCCCTGTTGATTATTGCCTTTAACTCTGTGGCCGGCTTTTTAGGTTATTTTGGCCAAGTTAGTTTGGATTATCATCTGATGGTGAGTTTTACGTTCTTCGCCGCCCTGGGAATTTTATTGGGTTCCTATCTATCCAGTTTTGTTGACGCCAAAAATCTCCAAAAAGGTTTTGCTTATTTCCTCATGGCGATCGCCGCCTTTATTTTGTTCCAACAACGGGATACTTTCCGAAGCTCCAAAGTTAATAGCTATCTGCCCGAAATAAGCTCCCAAGTATTGCTGCAAAAAGCACAGTAGATCCAAAAGAATGAATTAACAGAATTGATACTTACCATTGATTAACAGATTGATGGGTAGGGCAAATTAGCTAACTGTCCCCGGCAATTTTGCCAAAGTAACCGAAGAACTACAATCAATGGGGAAATCGACACTTTTTAACCCATCTGGCCGTCTCGGGTTCCATTGCCCGTTCTTTGCCCTGCTTCATCATCCATGCTTTCCCTGCTCACACCTCTAGTTCTGGCCCAAGCTAATCCGATCGCCATTCCCATCACGCCACCACCGGTAATTACCCAGCCCGCCCCCACCATCGGTGACACTCCCCAAGAACTAAAAGTTGTGCAGCCAGTGCGCCCTTTGCCAGGGCAACTAGACCAAATTCCCGTTTTTAACAGTAACAGTCCTGAACTGATTTTTAACGAAGGCATTATCCTCTCCACTTTGCCTTCCATTGGCATGGGCCATCCCTATGCCCACCTAAATCATCCTTTCCGAGGTCGGTTTGATGTCTTTGCCCACCACGTTGTCCAGGCTTCCCCTGAAGGGAAAACTTTATATTTAGGGGTGTTACTGTTCAATGGCAGTCGGCAGGATGCCACGGTGGAAATTCTGCAGGGGGCCAGTTCCCTCACTTCCCCCGACGCTCTATTTATCGATCTTCCGCCGGTGGTGGAAAACAATGACGGGAATGTATTTGCTGGCCCCGGCAGTCGGGTGACCAATGACGTACTACGGGGCAAAAGACAAACGGATTACCCAGACAAATTCGTCATTCCTGCCGGCCAAAGCCGCATGTTAATTAATCAGCCTTTGCCGGTGAACTATACCCCAGTGCCTGGGCAACCACCGCCGATTCGACTACCCCGCAACGGTTTTTCCGCTTACTTACGACTTAATACCAACGTCCCCATTCATGCCGCCAGCATGGCCATGTATGCTCCCCAGAATAGCCTTGGTGTAGAACAGGCTCCCCGTTTGGCCGATTGGGAAAATTTGCTCAAAACTGCCAACCTGATGCAACCCAGGGACCGCATTCCCCGTAATAGCCAACGCCGCATTTATAGCCGGGTGGCGGGGGTTTCCATTGGCTCCCAGTGGCAAGCCACCATCACTGATGACAACAGCCAAAAGCTAACCATTCCCGAACCGGGACAGGGTTTTTCCTATCCCATTAGCGCTTTGGAAGGGGGCCGCATGGGCACCGGGCAAAATCAGTCTGCCCCCATGGCGGTGCGTTACCCTGACACAGCCTATGAGTCCCACGGTAATTATGGAGTGCAATATAGTTTGACCTTGCCCTTGGTGAACAATACCAATCGCAATCAGACCGTGGACCTGACGGTGGAAACTCCCCTCAAATTCAACGATGCCCCCAATGATCAGCTAACTTTTTTGGTACCTCCTGCGGTCAATGTCTTTTTCCGAGGCACAGTAAGATTCAGCTATACCGATCGCCGGGGGCAAACCAATAACCGTTACTACCATCTGGTGCAACGGCGGGGCCAAAAGGGAGAAAATTTGGTCAGCCTCGACCTCAAACCAGGGGAGGCAAGAACTGTGCAGGTGGATCTGCTTTATCCCCCCGACGCGACTCCGCCCCAACTGTTAACAGTGAGAACTCGCTAGATTTGGCTTAGCGGTTTTTCGTTGAGTTTAAGCCGTGGCCACTTTTGTCGACTTCCCTTCCTCCTCCGTTTCCTCTTCCCCCAACCCCAATTCCCGTTTGAGGATGGCAATGGATTTTTCGCCAATGTAATGTTCAGAGCAAATAATTTCCGGCATCCGGATTAAATCATGGCGTTCCGCTTCGATCGCCTGACGCACAATGGGTTCACTGGCGGGATCGGTGATAATGGTGCGGGCAGTGCGGACTAGGGAGCGTAATTTCTGGGGATCGCTCACCAGAGCCGATTTCAAAAAGAGGGATTCTCCCCGCAGGCTGTGGATAAGAATTTCGGCAATGGTGAGAATGCCGGGGCTAAGGCTCACAATGCCTAAGCAGGAATTCTCTGGCAGAGCTTTGACCAACTCTAGCTCTTTGCTGTAATCGTAAATATCAACGGGAATCACCCGCACATCATAGGGAGTAGCAATGGACTCCGCCTCGGCCAAAAAATAACGACTGGTGACCACCGTGCCAGAAGGCAATTCGGACAAGGTTTGTTTGAGGGTTTCCATGGGCACCAACTGCACCGGAATTACTAAAGCTTGTTCTAATTCATTAAGAATTAACTGCCCCGCCCCGATGTCCCGCTGGGGCACAGTGACCAACACCCTAGCCGTACTACGCAGCCGCCAATCAATGGTTTCCAAACAAAGCTCTTTCACTTGGGAGAGGTTTAACCCCTGACCCAGCAGTTCATCAATGGTTTTTTGGATTAGTTGACTGGCTTCGGGATATTCCCGGAATAGGGGGCCATCGAGGATCATGCCCTCCTCGGTGCTGGGGGCTTTGACATAAATGCCTGAACCAGCAATGGATTCCACCAGGCCCGCATCTTCCAGATTTTGGTAAACCTTACTGATGGTGTTGCGGTGCAAGCCCGTCATCATGGCCAGTTGTCTAGTACTGGGCAAACGGTGCCCCGGATGATACTGGCGGGAGGCGATCGCAAAACGAATTTGGTCAAATAACTGCTTGGAAGCGGGAATTTCGCTGTCGTTTTGAATTTGGAACTGTAGCATTTTAGGGAATGGTAAACGAGGAGTAGGCAGATTCAGTCCGGATTTCATCCCAGGGCTTAAGACGGCCCTAACTGGGGAAAGGTTCATTGACGGTTTGGTTTTGATCGCCACTGGTAACCTTGCCCAAGCCATCACTTATTGCCGATATTGCCGACAAAATTTTCCAACACCTTCCCAATTAATTTTCACCGATTATAAAATTCTCAAAATTTCCATCAACTTTTAAAGGGCCGGAGCCAATCCCTAGCCATGGCCCAATCGAGGCTGGAACGAACTACAGCAAAACCAATCAGACTTTCCCCCATCAAAATGGCGATCGCCAGGGGGTCTTCAGTGGTGGGTAACGCGATCAGTCCGCTGCTCCGCACCAAAGTGAAAGCTAAAACCGCCCCGTCCCGGAGATGGGCATTGTCATCCTGGCGAATGATGTAACGATAGGTGACAGCAAATAAAAAGCCACTCAGCAAACCACTACCAAAGTTCAAACCCAGGTTAATCCAGTCCGAATTGAGTGTGCTTGTCAGTAGGTTGAAATAGGTGTTGCCCAGCAAGGTCAATCCATAAACCAACCCAAAGGCGGTCGCCCCGAGGCAACCGGCCTTAATGGACTCCAAACGTTCTTGAAAGCTTAATTGCACCCGTCATCACCCCCCAGAACGAACCATCGATCAATTATTGCAGGAAAGCTAAAATTTCACTGTGCAATTTTGGGTTAGGACTGGCCACAACTTCCGTGGACTCTGGGGTTAACTCTTTGCCCTGCCAATCGGTAAAACAGTAATTTGCCCCGGTCAAAATGGGGATCAATGCACAAAAGTCATAAAAATTTAAATCCGCTTCCACTATTACTAAGGGCATGGCTGTCCAACCGCTAGCGGCACTGAGGTAATTGAAACAATCTCCCCCAAAGGCGGTGCGCTGACATTGGCGGTAAATATCAGCCATTTTCTGTTGCTGAACCGGGGTGGTGAACATTAGTGGTGTGGTGGAGACAATACAGGCGGCAGTTAAATTAATTTCGCTTGCTTTATAGGGATTAACCAAGGGAATGCCATTAACGTTACTTTGCTCTCCCTGTACCCCCTGCCATCGATCACCGCTGATGGGTTGGTGGGCAATGCCCAGCACTGGCCGCATATCTGCATCTACTAAGCCAATGAGGGTGGCAAAAATTGGCAAGCCCCGCACAAAGGAGGAAGTGCCGTCAATGGGGTCTAACACCCAGGTATAGCCAGACTTTCCCGCAATATTTTTGCCTTCCTCCCGAATTACGCCATCCTGGGGGAATTGTGCCTGGATTAAATCCACCATGGCCTGTTCTGCTTCTTCATCGGCTTGGGTAACAATGGCGGAAACCTGGTCTATTTTTGTTCCACCCTGTAAATGGGAACGGCGAAAGTATTGAATAAGGATCTCCCCGGAAACGGCGGCCAACTGCTGGGCAATGAATAGTCTTTGTTCAACCTCTGGTAACATCTCCCTATCCCAAAGACCCTTTCAAACTGGCGATCGCCAACAGTAGTTGATCAATTTCCCCGTCAGTACCCACGGTAATGCGGAGATAATCGGTAATGCGGGGATGGTTAAAGTAACGCACCAGAATTTTCTTTTCCTTTAAGGCTTGGTACAGGTCAGCGGCGGCCATCCAACGGGGAGCGGCAAACACAAAATTGGCATCCGAGGGACATACCTGGAAATCTAACTCCGCCAATTGCTCCATTAAACGGGTGCGAGTGTGGCGTACCTTTTCCCAGAGGGGCACAAATTCAGCCTGGTTCCGTAAAGCGGCGGTGCCCAATACCTGGGCCAAACGATCCAAGTTGTAGGAATCCCGCACCTTATCCATTTCTTCAATCAAGGCCGGAGCGGCGATCGCCAAACCCACCCGCATCCCCGCCAGGCTATAACTCTTGGAAAGGGTACGGGAAATAATCACATTGTCAAACTCTTGCAGAAAGTCCCAATGGTCCTCGTCGGAAAAATCCCCGTAGGCTTCGTCAATGACCACTACTCCCTCCGCCTGGGCGCAGGTCTGCCAAAGGAATTCTCGATTTAAATGCTTGCCTTTGGGGGGATTGGGGGAAGCGAGGAAAATCAGTTTTGCCTCTGGACAAATCACCGGCCCGGTTAAATCAAAATTGGCATCGGTGGCAATTTTTTGTACCTTAGCCCCATGGACTGAGGCGATCGTTTCATATAGGGAGTAAGTAAGATCTAAAAAGGCAACAGTTTCCCCTGGATCGACAAAGGTACGCACCACAATATTGAGAATATCGTCGGAGCCATTGCCTGCTAAAACCTGATTTAAATCCACTCCATACAAATCCGCCGCTGCTTGACGTAACTGGGTCGAAACGGGATCAGGGTAAAGCCTTACTTTTGGTAACTCCGCTGCCACCGCTGCCAACACCTGGGCGGGAGGATCGTAGGGATTTTCGTTGGTGTTGAGCTTGATAAAATCGTTGGTTTGGGGCTGTTCCCCAGGCACATAGGCGGGGGTATGACGGACGGACGGACGGATAGACACCATTGCGCAATTACGATCAAAGGGGCAATAAATCCCTTTGTTTAAAGCTTCTCCCATTACAGACCATACCCCGACACCGTTGCCGCTGTAAAGGCGACGTCTAGGAAAAAACAGGGGAAAGAATGCCCTTTGTTTGGGCTATTTTTTAGGGATGGATTGGGACGACATGGAGATATGCCATGGCCAAACTGCCAATCAGTCACAGCAATGGCGGGGAACATAGGCTTGGGTTACTTGGCCATAGGATTCCAGGTAATGCCGTAGATGGTGAAATTGTTCGGGATTGAGACGGTAATAAATCCAGCGGCCGTCCTGGCGAGTGTGCACCAATTCCGCATCCCGCAGGCGTTTGAGGTGAAAAGATAACTTGGATTGACTAATATTCAGTTGGTCGCAAAGGTCACAGACGCACTGTTCTTGATTTTCCAGCAGAGTTAGCACCTGGAGGCGAATAGGGTCAGACAAAGCTTGAAACCCGACACTGATTAGGTCTTTTTCCGTTGTTTTCACGACAATATAGAAAAATATGAGGATATTAAAAATAATTTATGCGATTTTCTTGCGGATAACCACCGAAAAGCTCTGGATGTATTATGGTGTGAATTGATCCCATTCACCCCCCATCTAGCTACGACATTACCCCACTGTGCAGGCTGATTGGGCAAAGATTCCGTTCAAAACTAGGGAGTGGGTTAGATGCTGGGGAAATGTAGCCAAATTCTTGCCCCCAAAAAGTAAAATTTTCGTTGATTTTGTACAAAATTTGACAAAACAGTGCTACCTTTCGTGGTGGATATTTTTGATCCAAACTAGTTGGCTAAACCTAGGCCTAAATTGAGCCTAACAAGAAATAAACTCTTTTTCCCTTTTTGAAGACGCAAATGAAAAAGTACATTGCTGAATTTATTGGCACTTTTTGGTTAGTGCTTGGTGGTTGTGGCAGCGCTGTTTTTGCCGCTTTTATCGCCGCCCCTGGTGGTGGCAATACCAACGAATTTGGCTTGGGCTACCTGGGCGTTGCCTTAGCTTTTGGTTTAACGGTTTTTACTGGGGCCTATGCCCTTGGTCATATTTCCGGTGGTCATTTCAACCCCGCTGTTTCCTTTGGACTCTGGATGGGTAAGAGATTCCCCGGTTCCCAGTTAGCCCCCTATATCGGTGCCCAAGTTCTAGGGGCGATCGTGGCGAGCTTATTTATTTTCATTGTTGCCCAGGGTGGCCCTAACTTTTCCCTTGACGGCAGCAACCCCCTCGCTACTAACGGTTTTGGTGACCATTCCCCCCAGGGTTACGGCTTTTTGGCTGCCCTGTTAATTGAATTTGTTCTCACCTTCATTTTCCTAATTGTCATTTTGGGCGTTACGGATAAAACTGCCCCCGCTGGTTTTGCCCCCGCCGCCATCGGTTTAGCTTTGACTCTGATCCACCTGATTAGTATTCCCATTACCAACACTTCCGTGAATCCAGCCCGCAGCACTGGGGTTGCTCTTTTCTGTGGCAATCCTGCTTTGATTGGACAATTGTGGTTATTTTGGTTAGCCCCGATCGCCGGAGCGCTATTGGCAGGTTTTGTTTATCACAATGTGCTGGAAGACCTGGGCCGTCCCGAACCCGAAGCAGAGTGAAGCAAATGCTGACACTATCGGGGTTACGTTATCCTGACCCTGTTGATGTTTTTACTCCCCAGATACCTGATGGTTCAGGTTAAGCTTGGGGAGATTTTTTTGGCTTTAACCCAACTCCCCTTAAAAAGCGTCTGAAAAATTGACTTTTGGCTGTTTAATCCCCCCTAGCCCCCCTTGGGATGGGGGAAACTGTGACAAAAGTCCCCTTTTTAAGCCGGAGCTTTAGTGAGGAGATTTAGGGGGATAAATACTTAGCCTTGCGCTTTTCAAATAGGTTCTTAGCGGAAACAGAACTTGCCAAAAATCAACTTTTGGTCTTTATCATTCAGTAAGGCGGGGTTTGATTTTCCGGAAAGATTAAGATAAGTATTGGTTATATGGTTATTAGCCAGGATTATCAAATCTGTCTGACCTCCGTCGCCCTCCTTTTTTCGTTTCTTCCCCCGTTTCCCCTTCCCTATGTCCAAACTCGTTATCGTTGAATCCCCCACTAAAGCCCGCACTATCCGCAACTATCTGCCCCAGGATTATCGGGTGGAAGCTTCCATGGGCCATGTCCGGGGTTTACCGGCTTCGGCGGAGGAAGTACCCGCGGCTTACAAAGATAAAAGTTGGGCTAATTTGGGAGTCAATGTGGAAGACCATTTCAGTCCCCTTTATGTGATTCCCAAAAGCAAAAAGAAAGTAGTTAAGGAATTGCAAACTGCCCTGAAAAATGCCGACGAAGTAATTCTGGCCACGGACGAAGACCGGGAAGGAGAAAGTATTAGCTGGCATTTGTTGCAACTGCTCCAGCCCAAAGTGCCCATTAAACGGATGGTGTTCCACGAAATTACCCAGGAAGCCATTCGCAGTGCGCTGGAGAATTGCCGCGATATTGACGAGAATTTAGTCCATGCCCAGGAAACCCGCCGCATTTTAGACCGTTTGGTGGGCTATACCCTTTCCCCTTTGCTCTGGAAAAAAATTGCTTGGGGACTATCCGCTGGCCGGGTGCAGTCGGTGGCGGTGCGGTTGATTGTGCAGCGGGAACGGGCCCGCCGGGCCTTTAAGACCGCTGGTTACTGGGACTTAAAAGCAGAACTGGAACAGAATAAAAATCCTTTTCAGGCCAAGTTGATGACCTTGGGGGGCACTAAATTAGCCAATGGTAGCGATTTTGATCCCAATACTGGTGCGTTGTTGCCCGATAAACAGGTGGTGGTGCTGGATGAAGCCCAGGCGATCGCCCTGAAGGAGCGTTTAACCGGCAAGCCCTGGGCAGTGGTCAATACCGAAGAAAAGCCCGGTGTCCGTAAACCGTCTCCCCCCTTTACCACTTCCACCCTGCAACAGGAAGCCAACCGCAAGTTAGGCATTTCCGCCCGGGATACGATGCGAGTGGCCCAAAAACTCTACGAAGAGGGTTACATCACCTATATGCGGACGGATTCGGTGCATCTTTCTGACCAAGCGGTGACGGCGGCCCGCAATTGCGTGCAACAAATGTACGGCAAAGAATACCTGAGTCCCCAGCCCAAGCAGTACACCACCAAAAGTAAAGGGGCCCAGGAAGCCCACGAAGCCATTCGCCCCGCTGGGACAGAGTTTCGCATTCCCAATCAAACAGGGTTAAAAGACCGGGAATTGGCCTTATATGAGTTGATCTGGAAACGGACGGTGGCCTGCCAGATGGCCGATGCCCGCATTACCCAACTGAGTGTGCTGTTAAAAGTGGAAGATGCGGAATTTCGCGCGGCGGGTAAACGCATTGATTTCCCCGGTTATTTCCGGGCCTACGTGGAAGGGTCTGATGATCCCGATGCCGCTCTGGAAAACCAAGAAGTGATTCTGCCCCCCCTCAAAGTTGGCGATCGCCCGAATTGCCGAGAAATTGATACCGTGGGCCACGAAACCCAACCCCCCGCCCGCTATACGGAAGCTTCGTTGGTGAAAACGCTGGAAAGTGAAGGGGTAGGCCGCCCTAGTACCTATGCCAGCATTATTGGCACCATTATCGACCGGGGTTATGTGCAAATGCGGAGCAAAGCTTTGACCCCCACCTTCACTGCCTTTGCGGTGGTGAGTTTACTGGAATCCCATTTCCCCGACTTAGTGGATACGGGTTTCACTTCCCGCATGGAGCAGAAGTTAGACGAAATTGCCATCGGTAAAACCCAGTGGCTCCCCTATTTACAGGGCTTTTTCCTGGGGGAATCGGGGCTAGAAAACCAAGTCAAAGTGCGCCAAGACCAGATCGACCCGGCGATCGCCAAGGCCATTGAGCTGGAAAACCTGGCCGCTAAGGTGAAAATTGGCAAGTTTGGCCCCTATATCGAAATTCCCCAGGGGGAAGAAATTATTACCGCTTCCATTCCTCAGGATCTAACTCCGGCAGACCTCAACCCCGAACAGGTGGCCGTGTTGCTCAAGCAAAAAACGGAGGGCCCCGATAAAGTCGGTATCCATCCTGAAACCGGGGAACCAATTTTCATCCTCATTGGAGCCTATGGCCCCTACGTCCAGCTAGGGGAAGCAACGGAGGAAAATAAGAAACCGAAACGCACTTCCCTGCCCAAGGGGGTTAAACCGGAGGATGTCACCCTGGAAATGGCAGTGGGATTGTTGGCCCTGCCCCGTAATTTGGGAGAACATCCGGAATCGGGCAAAAATATTAAAGCCAGTCTGGGTCGGTTTGGCCCCTACGTAGTCCATGACCAAGGTAAGGATGGCAAGGATTATCGTTCCCTCAAAGGGGATGATGATGTGTTGACCATCACCCTGGAACGGGCTTTGGAGTTGTTGGCGGAACCAAAACGGGGCCGGGGCAGCCGCACTCCCCTCAAACAATTGGGCTTACATCCCGAAGACCAGGAGCCGGTTAATTTGTTCAAAGGCCCCTATGGGGTTTACATCAAACATGGCAAAGTTAATGCCAGCTTGCCGGAGGGGGAAACGGAAGAAACCATTACCCTAGAAAAAGCTTTACCCCTGTTGGCGGAAAAGGCCGGCAGCGGTAAAAAAACTAGCCGTAAAAAAGCCACCACCACAGCGAAGGGCACTAAGAAAACCACTTCTAAAAAAGCTAGTGCCACTGGTACGGCCAAGAAGACCACCACTAAACGCACCACCCGGAAAAAAGCTGCCAGTCCAGACCAGTCCAGCGAGGCTGGTTAAACAACTAGTTAAATAGAAGGATGAAGAAGCGTGTGACCCTGACTTTTCCCCGTAGTGCGGTGCAAATGCCCGTCACTTATCGGCTGGCCAAGGATTTTAATATTGCCGCCAATATTATCCGAGCCCAGGTGGCCCCCAATCAGGTAGGCAAAGTAGTACTGGAATTGTCCGGGGACATTGACCAACTGGAAGCGTCTTTGGAGTGGATGCGCTCCCAGAGTATTGAAGTTTCCTTGGCTAGTCGGGAAATTGTCATTGATGACCAAAGTTGTGTAGATTGTGGCCTCTGTACCGGGGTTTGCCCTACGGAGGCTCTGAGTTTAGATCCGGATAGTTTTCGCTTGATGTTCCGTCGTTCCCGTTGTGTGGTCTGTGAGCAATGTATTCCTTCCTGCCCCGTCCAGGCGATCGCCACTAATTTCTAACATCTTTGCCGACTCCGCCAACGGTGAGTTATCCCCATGGAATCCCCCATCCAAGCCCAACCCCCCCTGGACTTTTTAGCGCCCAATCTCCAGCCCTGGTTACTCCGGCTCGGGCCGCTGATTTTGCCCTGGTGGATCCGTTCTCAAACGGCGATCGCCAAAATTGAAGCCGAAAATTTGCAGGTTCTAGCTCAGGCCTACGGGGACTTTAGCCAAGGCAAAAACCGTTTACTCCTGGCTTTTCGTCACCCCAGCATCAACGATCCGTTATGTATGGGGTATTTATTTTGGAATTTATTACCGCCAGCTCTGAAAAAAGGTGCTCTCCAACCGCCACCGGTGAGCCACTCCCACTTTATGTATGACCGGGGCATTCCCCTCTGGGGAGGAGATTTTCTACAGTGGCTATTTCCCCGTTTAGGGGGCACTTCCATTCAGCGGGGGAAATTAGACCGCCCTGGCTTACGGTCTGCTCGGGATTTAATGCTCAACGGCCAATATCCCCTGGCCGCCGCCCCAGAAGGAGCCACCAACGGCCATAACGAACTCATTTCTCCCCTGGAACCGGGCATTGCCCAACTGGGATTTTGGTGTGCGGAGGATTTACGCAAAGCCCAAAGACCGGAGCAAACACTAATTCTACCGGTGGGTATTCAATATTTTTACCTCACCCCTCCTTGGCGAGAGATTGAAAATTTACTTTCCCAACTGGAAAACGACTGCGGCATTGGCCCCACCACTGACCATAGTTTGGGCGAAGCCAGATTATACGAACGCCTTTATAGCTTGGGGGAGGTAATGTTGGATCTGATGGAGAATTTTTACCGTCAGTTTTACCAACAAAACTTGCCAGCGGTGGAGGATTTAGCCCAAAGCCTGCAAGAGAATTTTAATAACCTTGAAACCGATCCCAATCAATTACTTGCTTCCCGCCTCCAAAATTTGCTCCATGCGGCATTAACGGTGGGGGAAGAATATTTTCAAATTACCCCGAAAGGAACGTTACCGGATCGTTGTCGACGCTTAGAACAAGCTGGTTGGGATTGTATTTATCGTGAAGATTTGCGGGACGAACAGACTTTATTCCCAGTTAAAAAGGGTCTAGCGGATCGCATTGCAGAAGAGGCAGATTTAAGAATGTGGCATATGCGCTTGGTGGAAAATTTTGTCGCAGTGACGGGGCATTACGTCAAAGAAAAACCGACGGTGGAACGGTTTGCCGACACTCTTTTATTACTTTGGAATGTCATTACCCGCATGAAGGGGGGCAACTTGAACAATCGTCCCATCCTAGGTCGTCAGCGGGTTCAATTAACCATTGGTGAGCCGATTTTGGTGGATGATCATTATGAAGATTACAAAGGTAATCGCAAACTGGCGATCGCCAAGGTAACTGAAGTTTTGCAGGAAAAGTTATCCGCACTAATTATTTAATTATTGCTAATGGTTTCTCCGGTATAAATAAACTGAACAACTTATACCAAGTCGATAAAAAGATGGCATAAATAGAGGAAGAAGAATGCACTGTAAGAATAGAGGATTGAGATAGCCCCGAAAAACTAACTGGACAGGAGAGAAAGTAAGCCCAGGGAAGCTGAATTCGGCCCATTGGGGGATAGAGATTTCGTAGTTTCGGAGGTAGATGGTGTCATACTTTAATCCTACTCCAGTCAAAAAGACTAGCAGGGTGGTAACAATGGCAACGAAGGTTTGAAAGTTCGGCATTGTTGCTGAGGAATCAACGTCCCTATTTTAATCGTTCAAAACTCAGCCAGCCAAAAATTATCTCTGGAGTGATGAACCATTCTTGCAGTTCGGCTAATACAGCTAGGGGATCTTTACCCATTTTTGTTTCTGGTAGTTGGTTCCCTTGGAAAACCATAACGATATTCTCACTAGGAGAAACAAGCCAACCTAGTTGACAGCCATTCCTAAGGGCAAAACTTATTTTTTCGATAACTTTTAGGGGAGATTGATCTGGGGAGAGGATTTCAATGATCCAATCTGGGGGGATATCGATTCTGTCAACAATTTGCCCCCTACTATCTAGGGGAATGTTGTTCCATTTGAAAACAGTAATGTCTGGAACAAGAGATCTTTCCCCGAAGGTGCAGCGCAGTTCTGTGAAGGCATAGGCGAGCTGGTGGGATTCTGCCCGTTGATTAATTTCGCTAGCCAAGGTGGTTTGCAGTTTACTGTGTTTACCCTGGGGCATTGGCTTCTGGATAATTTTTCCGTTTTGATATTCTTGGGCAGGTTTGGTTTCCGGTAAGTTTAAGAATTCTTCTAGGGAAATGCTAGACGTTGTCTCAATAGCATGAATCATAGTTTTTCACTAGGGAAGAGTAACATTTTAGCCCGGGGCCATGACCAGTAGGAATTTTTCCTAGCTGATTCCATTAGGGCTTGATTATAGGGAAGAAAAATTTGCTTTCTTTCCGTTAATTCATTGTTACCCTGGTAGCAAAGGGTGAGAAGTTGCCTGTGTTTATTATCCCTCCTAGCCCTTCTTCGCAAAGGCAGGGACAAGAGCACTGTTTTAATATTCTTGTTTTGGTTTCTGGATGAGGGCAGAAATAATTCACATTTCTTGAACTATTCTTTCCACAGAAAAATAAATCCAATTACCCTTTTTTAAGGGAGATTAAATCACCATTCTCATAGCGTATCCCCATACTCATCCAACAAAGCAAGAATATTTTCTAGTTGTCGTCGATGGGGGGAGTTGGGCTCAAGTTGGTAGCGGATGAGTGCAAGACGGTATTGATTTTCGATTCTAGTTCGGCGAGCTTCTTGTCCAACTCGGCGAGCCTCTCGTTCTCTTGCCTCAGCTCTTCGGTCTCTTGCCTCAGCTCTTTCATTCTCTGCTCGTGCAAGCTCTTCTTCTCGTTCTCGATCCTGTTTTGCTTCTCGAGCCACTGTTCGTGCGCGATCCTCGCTTCTTCGTTGCTCTTCCTCAGCTCTTCGGTTTCTTGCCTCAGTTGTTTGTTGTATTTCCTCAAGTCGGACAAACCCCCGTAGGAGTTGATCCAAGACCACAAACGAGAAAGTAAGCCCGGCGAAGCTGAGTCCTGCCCATTGGGGGATGGAGATTTCGTAGTTTCGGAAGTAGATGGTGTCATACTTTAATGCTACTCCAGTCAAAAAGACTAGCAACGTGGTAACAATGGCAACGAAGGTTTGAAAGTCCGGTATTGTTGCTGAGAAATGGATACTCCTATTATCCCTCTTAGCCTCCCTTAGTAAAGGGGGGAAATTGGTCATAGAACCTCGGGAAGGCAACAAGAAGACCAGCAGGATATCTAACTCATCAAGCCATCGTTGATAGTGGAGGGAAAAGCAATCTTTGCGTAACGCTCTAGGCCAGTGGGAGATAGGTCTTCCCCTTCTGGCCAGGCAATGCCCCCCAGGGGATCTATCTGGGCTTGGCGGAAATAACGGGGATTTTTTAAGCGCCAGTAATTGTCATTGGTTTCAATGATTGTTTGAAGATCCAGAATCAATTCTTGACCATTTTCTAGTTTGATTTGCAGTTGAAAGTTATCCAGAGGAAATACACTGATTGCCTTCAACCAAGGAGTTTTAACCTGAGAGTTCATTCCATTTCTCCATTGACTCTGCTTGATTATCAGAAAAATGGGTTTAAAACCCCCTCCTTTAGGAGGGCTTTAATTTTCTTGTAGAATAACAGCATGAAGCTAAGGTATCAGTACCGATTTTACCCCACAAACCAACAGCGACAGGGCTTAGCCCAGTTGTTCGGATGTGTGCGGGTAGTGTGGAACGATGCTTTAGCTTTTTGCAAAGATTCGGAAAAATTGCCTTCCTACAATGCCCTGTCTAAACGGTTGACGGAATGCAAACAAACAGAGGAGAAAATTTGGCTTACTGATGTTTCGGCAGTTCCATTACAGCAATCGATCAGAAATCTTAGTGCGGCTTACAAAAACTTTTTTGATTCAGTCAACGGGAAACGCAAGGGAAAAAAGGTTAATCCTCCTAAATTCAAAAGTCGAAGATCCAAACAGTCTGCTACTTTTACCAGTGCCGGATTTGTCTTAAAAGATAACGACAGAATTTACCTAGCGAAAATTGGATTTCTCGATGTGGTCTGGAGTCGCCCCTTACCGTCAATACCTAGTTCAGTGACGGTGATTAAGGATAGGGCTAATCGGTACTTTTTAAGCTTTGTTGTCGAAGTTGACCCACAACAATTAGCCGACAATGGGCAGTCCGTAGGGATTGATCTTGGCATCATCGACTTTGCCACTTTGAGTACTGGAGAGAAAATCAAATCTCCCAAACCCTTAAAGGCAAAGCTAAAGCGACTGAGGAAGTGCCAGCGCAATCTTGCTCGTAAACAAAAGGGCAGTAAGCGACGGGAAAAAGCTCGTTTAAGAGTGGCTAAAGTCCATGCCAAGGTAAAAGATACCCGCACTGACTTTTTGCATAAACTGTCCACCAGATTGATCCGTGAGAACCAAACGGTGATTTTGGAGGATTTAAACACCGCCGGGATGATGAAAAATCGTCGTCTCTCCCGTGCCATTTCTGACCTTGGTTGGCGTAGTTTTCGGACGATACTAGAAGCTAAGGCAGTCATGTACGGCAGGGAATTTCGGACGATTTCCCGTTGGGAACCCACTTCTCAACGTTGCTCCTGTTGTGGTGAAATTGGCGGCAAAAAAGAACTCTCTGTTAGAGAATGGACTTGCCTTTTTTGTGGGGCAAACCACGACAGAGATATAAATGCCGCAACAAACATACTGGTCGCCGGAGGGCATTCGGAGACTAAAAACGGACGTGGAGGAAAGCGTCAGACTACTTCGGTAGCGGCATCCGGTGAAGCGTCAACCCACCGAAAAGCTATTCAGTTAACTCTGTTTGCTTCGTAGGAATCCCCCGGCTTTAGCCGGGTTGGAGGATGTCAAAATGCCGTAACTTTAGTGAGCAGATTTAGAGATTAAATCCTAACCTATTGATCGCGTCTAGTTCCTGTTTGTAAAGTTGGGTTGAATCCCCCCCTAGCCCCCCTTAGCAAAGGGGGGGGACTGTTTTATCCCCTTAAGGAAAGAGGGAATGAAAAGCAGAAAAAACCGCCCCCGGAGGGACGGCCATAAATCAGTTAGTTCGATTTATCTGAGGTGGAATAGCCACCCTAGATATAGTTCAGAGAGTTTAGGCGTAGAACTCACGAACCTCGAAGTTAGGAGTCAAGTCCAGACCAAAGGTACCGCTAATACCTGTAAGTTCTACGAGGAAGTCGTCTTGGGAGCTGACAGCCGCAACACCGTTGTTGATGAACAGGAATTCGCGACCAGCCAGAGCACCAGAAGAGACATTGATCTGTTGCATCTCAACCAGAGAAGGCAAGCCGGGTAGCAAGGAGAAGGAGAGAGACGCACCGACACTGTTGTCTGCATTTACAGCTAAGAACACATCGTTGATGTTATTAGCAGAGGCATTAAGGATCGGATCGTTTAGATTGAAGACCGTATTCCCCGCCTGTAAATTAAGGACACGTTGGACGGCAAGGCCGGATGTAGCATCACCAGACAAGAAGTTATTGGCTCCAGCCGCGAAGACAAATTTGTCGTTGTTTACGTTGAAACCAGTAATGTTATCGACGTTGGCTCCATTGACCGCTGCGTTTTCAAAGGCACCATTCATGTACCAGATTTCATTGGCACCGTTAACGCCAACACCGCCGACAGTGACATCATTACCGATATCAATAGTGTCTGCACCAAGACCACCATAGAAAGTATCGTTGCCACGACCACCCACGAGCTCGTCATCGCCGCCAACGGCACGGAACTCAAGGCGGAGTTGAGCCAAATTGATAGCAGCTTGAGCAGCTTGAGCTTTACTATCACCCGCCTGGCCTTGGAGAGTGGCGTAGGGATTGACAAATGTCCAATCGTTGGGATCCAAGGGATCAAATGGCGCTGACAATTGGTCTACCAGGACAAAGTCACCGGCTAAGAAATCATTGCCGTCGCCACCAGAAATAGAATCGTCACCACCGATGAAACTGGTAGTACCGTCTTTGCCAAGCTGGAATCCTTTACCACCATCGATGATGATGCCGTTGTTATTAATAACACCGACAAACAAGTCACCAACCAGGATGTCATTGCCACCCTCACCGGTAATGGAATCATCGCCCGCACTAACGGTGGAACCATTGACCTGACCTAACTTGAAGTTGGTCAAGTTAATTTCACTGTCGTTGAACTCGAAACCAAACAGTCCGACATCACCAACGATGACATCTAGTCCATCGGCACCAGTCATGGTGTCATCACCACCAATGACGGTCAGAGTCTCAGTCAAGAATATGTCGTTACCAACCCCGTCAACGGCTGCAGCTAAATCGCCAACCAAGAAGTTATCTATGGCAACCTGACCAATAGGAAAGACAATCCCGTTATCACCCTGCTTGGTTGTGATGGTGTCATCGCCACCGATAGCGGTTCTTTCGAGGGATGCATTAAGGTCGATGTCTCCGAATGCGCCAATACTCCAGTCACCAACGGTAATATCACTCCCCAAACCGGCTTCAATGGTATCTTTACCACCATTAAATAAGTTCAGGTCAATATCATCGCCAGTAACCACTAAAAGATCACCGGCAATTACATCGTTACCACTACCGGCGTCGATGTCATCGTTGCCAAATGGTAATATTTCTTCTAGTGGTAATAAGGGTAATAACAGACTATCACCGGAAATGAAATCATCATCGTCGTTACCTTCAATGATGTCATCACCACCTAAACCGGCAATGGAATCCTCGCCACGGCCACCAAAGATGCTGTCATCGTCACGGCTACCGATGATCTCGTCGTCACCGATGTTGCCAATGACGGTGTAGCCATTGGTGTTAGGAGGGACGTTGGAAGCAGATAGGTCAACAGAACCACCGCCAGGATTTTCGATGGTGAGGGTAGCAATACCCAGGTTGAAGGTCAAGCCAGTAGCTTCCCAGTCTTGAACGACCCGAATTTCTGCTTCTGCATCTTCAGACACCTGGAATTGGTCGCCAGTTTCAGAGTTAGCATCGCCGAGGTCTTCGATGACATCAAAGCCAGCATCAACAAAGAAGAAATCGTCTCCTTCACCACCGGACATAATGTCATCACCTTCACCACCCTGGAGGTTGTCATTGCCTTTGCCACCAAAGAGGAAGTCATTTCCTTCATCCCCATTGAGGATGTCATTGCCGAAGCCAAGGATCGGATCCCCGTCACCGCCGACGAGGGTATCATCACCGGCACCGCCATTGAATTCGACACTGCCAATACCAGTCATTTCAATGAAATCGTCACCCTCATCGCCAAAGGCCAGATGCTGACCATCACCGTTACCGGGTTCCCCCGCAATGGGACCGAACAGAATTACGTCGTTGCCTTCACCGCCACGAACGGTGTGGGCACCAGAGATGGCAGCAACCCCCCTAATGAAATTCCTGGGGTTGTAATCAGCAGGTAAACCTAACTGGGCCAAAAGAACTTGATACTGTTCTTCCGTAGTCGGAATTGGCTGATCTGCCGCAATAAAGAGATCAAGGTCAGAAGGCTCAGAATCGTCAAAGAACGGATTGGCTATAGTCTCACTGTCTGGGTCGGCGGTTAGAGCGTCACCGCTGATTTCGATCAAGTCATCACCGGTACCACCTTCAACACTATGACCAGAGCCATTGGCGCTATCACTGGTAAAAGAATCACCGGTAATCCGGACAGTGTCGTCGTCGTCACCAGCAAATACAACATGACCAGCGAGATCGACACCTAGAGCCGCACCATTGCCCGAAACTGCTAAGGTTTTGTCGAATCCGATGAAGATGTCATCTTCACCTGCACCACCGAAGACCACATGGCCAGCAGAGTCACCAATGGCGTCGCCACTGATATTAATGTCGTCATCACCTGCGCCACCAACCTCGTTGATTAAGTCGAAGCTGTTGACCACATGACCAGCAATGGGACCTTCAGCAACACCAGTGAGAAGAATGCTGTCGTTACCTTCGCCACCAATGACAGTGTGACCAGCATCTGTATCACTGAAAGCATCACCGGTAATGGTTAACTCGTCATTGCCAGCACCACCATCCAGGATATGACCTTTGGAGATTACGTCTTTCAGATCTTCGCTGAGGGTAAAGGCATCCCGAGCGATGGAAATTTCGTCGTTACCGGAACCACTGAGGAAAGTAATGCACCACCGGGGCGGTCATCAAAGAAAGCTTTCAAATCACCGGTAAAGACTTCCCGGCCTTCAAATTCAGGAATGAGGGCAGAACCAGTGGCATCAACCTTAACAACAGAGCCAATCAGGGAAGTGGACAAGGTGAGGTTTTCAATGCCAGTGATGCCAATGCTCTCAACTGCCACAATGCCTTCAATGTCTACCGTGTTGGTATTACCTTTGGACGAGGTGGTAACCCCGGAGGTGAGGCCAAGGGTTTCGTAGCCACCGTTGCCGGAGAAGTCGCTGATCTTGATACTGGTGACATCAGGACCGTCCTCGGTGACTTGGTCTACTGTGAGTAGCAAGAGATCATTGTCCCCGGCTAATTCGGGGTCAGCAATGCTGAAGCTAACATCATCACCGAAGAAGTAGTTGGTAACGGAGACGGTTTCCAAAGCAGTTTGGAGGTTGATGAGCTCTAGGTCACCACCTTTGGTACCGCTCGCTGCAACGTTTTTCAGACCAGTGATGAAACCTTGACCAACCACGTCGAAATCATTCGACACCAAAGTCAGGTCGTTTTCGATTAGGGTGGCTACGAGGGTTTCGATTCCATCCAGCACCGGGAAAATGGTATTGATGTTACCAAAGGTGGCTTCTTGCCAGGTCAAGCTCAAAGTTGGATCTTCGCCGGTACCAGTCAGGCGATCATTACTGTTGAGGGTATTAAAGATGGAGCCACCTTCAACCACAGCCACCGACAGGAAGGAGTTGCCAGAACGAATGTCAGCTTGAGGCGTCAGGATAACGTCAGCCACAAGGAAGTTGAAATCAGACGCATTGGTGGCACCATTGACGATAACAGCCTCGGCTTCGGTGATAACACCAAGATCGGGGTTGGTGTTGGTGAGGGAGTAGCTAACCGCACCGTCAAGAAGAGTAGAGGGCGCAGCGCTGAGATTGTCTAGGGTATCCGCAATGATGTAGGTGAACCCTGCATTAAGGTTAGGCAGACTCAAGAGGTCCTCCGCCTGGGCAACGCTTAAAGGTACATCGGTGTTGTTTACGATTACCTCAGCGGCATTAACAATGGCCGGGGTGGAGAGGGCCGCCAAGATATTGGCAGAAGTATCTTCCACAATGTAGGAAGGACCAACGGGAATACCCAGACCTTGTAAAAACGTCGCAGAAGCAACGCTTACGGGAACGTCAGGATCGGACAAAGTGATGGCAGTGGCGCCACCGGAAACTCCTGGGTCAGCAACAATATTCGCGGAGGTGTCTGCGATGGCATACACACCATCAAAATTACCGAGGGCGAGGAGTTGGGACGCAGTGGCAACATCTACGATGTCGGTGATACCAACGCTAGCGGCACCAGATACGGCGGCACCACCAGCCAACACATCAGCGGCGGTGTCAAGGATATCCCAGGTCACACCGGCGGCCAGTTCGTCAGCGGTGGCTAGCAGTATATTTGCATCTTCCACGCTCAGGGGGGCAGCGGGGGACTGATTCGCAATGACATTATTTGCCCCAGTCACAACGGGGTCGTCAGCACCAGCGATCAAGTTATCAGCAGTATCGCTAATGGTGTAAGCGGGGGGTAGGTTGGGGGTGGCTTGGGCCTGGGCAATGGTGAAGACGCTCAGGGAAGCCGCAATTTCCACAATCTGGGCTTCTGCCGCAAGCACACTCGCATTGGTATCATCAACCGTAGCAATGATGCCCGCAGCCTCGGCATACTGGGCTTCTGTAAATGTATTAACCCCTGCAGTGGACAGAGCTTCGGTGTAGGACAGGGAAACATCAGCTTTGTTGGTCAGCGCCTCGAGGCGATCGGTCAGACCAGCAGCGGCGGAAGCATTGTTCAGCGCGTTGGGGAAATCTAGATAGTTGTCGGGGGACAGGGACAACCAGTTAATCCAGTAGTCCAATTCCTCCGTGGGGACCAGGGAGGTATCGTTAATGTCAATGTTGTAGAGATTGGCAAAAACCTGGGCTACATACTGGCGTTTGTCAGCGGTTTGGGGCGCTTGGAAAAAGGGATACTTAATAGCTGCATCGGGGCTGCTGGCAAACAGGGCAACTGCTTCTGCATAGGTGATGTTTGCCCCATCTGTGGCCCACCAATTCAGATCACTGGCGGATACACCACGGCCGGTGTACATGATCTGTAGAGCCGCAATTACGTTAGGACTTAGTGCCATAGGACTTCTTAAAACTCCTCAGTTTTTACGGTAAAAAATATACAAAACAGGGTTCATCTATGTGTGTCTCGGAGTTGCTTAGGGTAATCATAGCAAGAATCGCCTTGCTGTCAAGACTAGAAGCATACCGCTGTTAACACGATGAATCCTCGCACTTTTTCGACATTGTCTACTTGGCGAACAGTAGGACTTGTTCTAGTCCACCCAACGAGGCAAGCCCATGGGGATCGTCTAGAATCGCTACTCCAGGCAAATTATAGCCTACGAATAAGAAAATGCAGAGATATTTTCCCCAGCATCGCTCAAAAATCCAGAATGACTATATTAAGCGGGGCAAGAATTCACCTTTGTTAAGCTCCCTTACTTTCGTAATTAAGGCTCCGGCTAGGTAAAGTTGAGTTTTGACTGTTTAATCCCCCCTAGCCCCCCTTGGGAAGGGGGGAACTGTCACAAAAGCCCTCCGCCAGAGCTTTAGTGGGTTGATTTAGGGGGATGAACACCTAGCTTTGCACTTTTCAGACACTTTCTAGAGGAAAGGGAAAAGCTAGTAGTACCAGTTTGGAACTAGGCCGGCGGCGGTGTTAATGAAAATGCAATCCAGAGTGGTCAACTCCCCCTGGGGACCACGGTAGGGCTCAGAAACGTCCCAAAGGCGAAAGTTGAATGGCAACAACCAATGGGCAATCTCCGTTAACAGGGGGGTTTTGGGACCGTAACCCCGATAGAGCCAGCACTCCAGAAATAAAACATCAACTTTGGCTAATGTTTGGGCTGCTCCCCGGAGGATGGACAATTCATTGCCCTGGGTGTCGATTTTAATCACCTGGGGTTGGGGCAAGCCAAGCTTGACCAGGGCCGAATCCAACGTGAGCAGGGGAACTTGAACAGCATTGATGGAGGGACCACCTTCCGTCATGGGTAAAGTGGTGCTACTGGCGGGGTCGTCAAAAACATTAACCGTTATGGTGCCATCCCGATCGCCGAGGGCGTATTTGTATAGATGGAAGGAAGGATAAACCCGTAACGTTTCCTCCATCAGACCTTGATAATCCGGCACATGGTCCACCAAGGGCTCGAACAAATAGAAGTCTGCCTCCGTTACCACCTGCTTTATATAGTAAGACCAACCACTGTTGGAAGCGCCCACATCGAAAATCACCTGGGGTTGGTAGCCCAATCGGGCCAAGCGTCGGAACACCTGACGGTCTAGCTGGAGAACCTGGCCATCTAGATCGTCGAGCATTTTTTGGTAATGGGGGGAAAGGCTGGGGGAAGACATTATTCAACTGTAGGCGAAGGGAGCAAGCTGGCCCAGGGCCCCATGACAATTAAAACCAATCTTTCCACTATGGAGCAGGCAAAGTGCTACTCCCAGATCACCTAGAACGTGGCGTGATTGTTCCGAGAAGGTTGATAAAAACCGATCTCAACAGCGCAGGGAAATGGACTAGTAAAAATTATGTGTCTACAAATTGCCCCGGCTTTTATGTTTAGCTTTGCTGACCACCAACTCAGTTTTTAGAGCCTGTTTGGAAAGTTGAGTTTTGGCTGTTTAATCCCTCCTAGCCTCCCTTGGGAGGGGGGGAACTGTCACAAAAGTCCCCTTTTTTAAGCCGGAGCTCTAGTGAGGAGATTCAAGGGGATAAATATCTAGCCTTGCATTTTTCAAATACTTTCTTAGGAGTCAGATGGGGGAATCGGCAATACTGGCGGTGTAAGGGGGGGTAAAGCTGGAGCGCCGACATCACGGGTTACGGACTCGCCATACTGTTCCAGCACAATGTTTGAATTTTCCCCCATGACGTTGATGGATTGCACCCTAACATTGCCACCGGACAGGCGATCGCCAACGGTTACGTTACGGGCTACGGGTTCCCCAGGGGCTTGGACAATGGCATAGGGACGACTGCCGATTTCGATAACACCGGAAACCACCACAGCCCTAGCATCATCGGGATAAAGTCTGGGCGGCTCCGAATTTGGAAAGATTGAGCTGCCATTTTGTTGCCCAGGCTCACCTGTGATGCCATTGACTCCTGTTTGTCCATCACTGCTGGCAACGTTGCCGCTATTTTCTCCTCCATTCGACGCCCCATCTGTTGCTTTGCTCCCATCAGCGGTAGATCCCGGGCTTGTAACCTTTGCTTCAACTGGGATCAAGGCGAAAGGATTTGGCCGACCAGCCTGGATTTCCCTCAAACGTTGATCCGGCAATACGGGGGGAATTAACCCCAGGGCGGCGATATCCACCGGGGGCAGGGGCCGAACGGCGGTCAGGGGCACTTCCGGGGGAGCTGTTTCTTGATTCTCGACGGAAACATCGGTTTCTTCACCACTGCCACCGCCGGGGAGAAATCCACATCCACCGCTGAACATCAGCAGGGAGACAGTTAAAAGGGAGAACAGAGATCGCTTCTTCATTATTGGAATCGCTGCAACACAGCCGAAAATACGAAGGGAGGCGGAGGAGTGGAAGTCTAAATTCGGGGAAATCTGGATTTAACCATTACTTTCCCCTCTAATCTTACAGCCTCCCCCAAAAATGCCAAGGGATTAAAGTAAATTCTGCTGGCGATCGTCAAGAAATATTACAAACTGTTACGGGGGCAGTGTAATCAGGAACGCAATGCCTGAGAATGGTTTGGGCAGGTTGCTCGCTGGAGTCCGCTGGTTAACGGCATTGTCCAGTTCGTGACTGCGCCTCGGTTGATAAAATCAGCTTAAAGCCTTTTTTTAACGTTTTAAATCTTTACGGAGGAATCCATCCATGAGTATCGTCACGAAATCAATCGTGAATGCTGATGCAGAAGCCCGCTACCTGAGCCCCGGCGAACTGGATCGTATTAAAGCTTTTGTTACCGGCGGTGCCGCCCGTCTTCGCATTGCTGAAACCCTAACTGGTTCTCGGGAAACCATCGTTAAACAAGCTGGCGATCGCCTTTTCCAAAAACGTCCTGACATCGTTTCCCCCGGCGGCAATGCCTACGGTGAAGAAATGACCGCCACCTGCTTGCGCGACATGGACTACTACCTCCGTCTCGTCACCTACGGTGTGGTTTCCGGTGACGTTACCCCCATCGAAGAAATCGGTCTAGTGGGCGTACGGGAAATGTATCGTTCCCTCGGCACCCCCATCGAAGCCGTTGCTCAAAGTGTCCGGGAAATGAAAGAAGTTGCTTCCGGTTTGATGTC
Source organism: Synechocystis sp. FACHB-908 (assembly GCF_014698595.1). NCBI lineage: Bacteria > Bacillati > Cyanobacteriota > Cyanophyceae > Synechococcales > Merismopediaceae > Synechocystis > Synechocystis sp. FACHB-908. Next base: position 83,931 of record NZ_JACJTH010000010.1, read on the forward strand.
CTCCGATGATGCCGCCGAAGCCTCTGCCTACTTTGACTTCGTTATCGGAAAAATGAGCTAGGTCTGTGTACCCAAGCTTATTAAAGTGTTGAGCTTAATTATTCAACCCTTTTAGCAAATTTTCCCCATTGAGTAAGATTTAAGGAAACCAAAACTATGCAAGACGCAATTACGGCTGTAATCAACTCTGCTGACGTTCAAGGTAAGTACCTCGACGGTGCTGCCATGGACAAACTGAAAAGCTACTTCGCCAGCGGTGAACTGCGGGTGCGGGCTGCCAGTGTAATCAGCGCCAACGCCGCCACCATCGTTAAAGAAGCTGTGGCCAAATCCCTGTTGTACTCCGACGTCACCCGTCCCGGCGGCAACATGTACACCACCCGTCGCTATGCGGCTTGTATCCGTGACTTGGACTACTACCTCCGCTATGCCACCTATGCCATGTTGGCCGGTGATGCTTCCATTCTCGATGAGCGCGTACTCAACGGTTTGAAAGAAACCTACAACTCCCTCGGTGTACCCATCTCTTCCACCGTTCAAGCTATCCAAGCCATCAAAGAAGTTACCGCTAGCTTGGTTGGTGCTGATGCCGGCAAAGAAATGGGCGTTTACCTCGACTACATCTGCTCTGGCTTGAGCTAGTCCTGGATTCCCGTGGGTGATGCTGCCTTGGTTGATTTGCAACTTAGCCAGTAGCCCCTCTGTTGGAACGGGAAGTCGAAAGTGAGTGCTGGGGCCGTTAAAGCCACCACCGGGATAGCCGGGGTTTTAGCTGACCGGTATTGACTTCTGACTCCCGTTCTGTCGCATATGCCAACTTTTTAAGAGAAAACGTTTTAGGAGAGCCACACCCCATGCGGATGTTTAGAATTACGGCTTGTGTTCCTAGCCAAACCCGGATTCGGACACAACGGGAATTACAAAATACCTATTTTACGAAGTTGGTGCCCTATGACAATTGGTTTCGTGAGCAACAGCGCATCATGAAAATGGGCGGCAAAATTGTGAAAGTCGAATTAGCCACTGGCCGTCCCGGCACCAATGCTGGTCTAGCCTAAGCTTGAGACTAGTTGTTGCTAATTTAGCAATGTTGAATGGCAATTTTATGAATCAATTTTTTCGAGGTCAGCAATGGCCTCTTTTTTTGTTTGGTTAATCTCCCTCTTCCCTTCTGGCCTGAAAGCAACACCATTCCTGCCGTTTCCATATAGCGACCACCGTCCAACCGTTTTGCTCCAGCGCATCGGCGATCGCCTGACTTTGTTCCACCATAATACCGCTGAGAATAGCCCAGCCATGGGGTTTGACTAGAGGGGTGAATTGGGGCAGTAAATCCACAATTACCTCCGCCAAAATATTGCAAATAATGCCGTCCACCGGCTCAGCAATTAACTGTTCCAATTCCGGCACACTGCCCTCATTGATGACCAAATTATCGGGGTGAATTTGGTTCAGATGACGATTATGACGGGCTGATTCCACCGTTAGGGGATCATTATCCACTCCATAAACCTTGGCTGCCCCTAATAAAACCGCTCCAATGCCTAAAATACCGGAACCACAACCTAGATCCGCCAGAACTTGATGTTTGTCTGGCTCCACCCGCATTTCCAAGGATTCTAAACAAAGCTGGGTGGTGGCATGGGTGCCGGTGCCAAAGGCCACACCAGGATCTAGGCGGAGAATCAGCCGATCCGAATTTTCCGGAGGATCAATCCAGGCCGGATAGATGATAAACCGATCGCCAACGGGGGTGGGTTGCCAATGCTCTTTCCAGCTAATGGACCAATCTTCTTCGTCAATTAATTGCCAATGGAAGCGGGGCTTGGGCACCTGGAACAGTAATGCGTCCTGCTCACACCAGAGGGCTAGGGCGGCCAAGTCGAGAATTTCAGCCTTTTCCTGGGGTAAATAGCCACGGACAAGCAGGGAGTGGGCCTTTTTTTCGGTGGAGGTGCCTAAACAACCGAACTTTTCCAGCCGCCAAAAAGCAGTTTCTTCCAGGGAAGGATGGCAAAGTATTCTAATTTCCCACCAACTATTAGCCGCAGCCATCGATTTCTCCCTTATGTGCGCCAACGGTAGGGAAGATTAATTCCTCCCCCCATTGACTTGGACCCTTGGTGAGCTAATTAGAGCTTAACGGTGTAGGCATCCCGGATACCGGCCACCTTGGTGATTTCCGACAGCAGACCATCGGGCAGAGGATCATCCAAGCTCAGGGCCATAATTGCATCGCCCCGGACAATTTTGCGCCCCACCTGCATGCTGGCGATGTTGACGTTAAAGCTACCCAGCAGGGAACCAATTTTACCAATGATACCCGGCATATCCCGGTGCAAGGTGAACAACATATAGTTGTTGGGGGGAACGTTAATGGGAAACTCATCCACGTCGGTAATGCGAATTTCACCATTACTCAACAGGGCCCCGGTGGCGGAATGTTCTCCCATGGTGCCGGTGGCTTTGAGGTGCAAAGAGCCAGAATAGTCCCGCACGGAAGCATCTTTAGTTTCAATGACCCGGATGCCCCGTTCCTTGGCTTCGATCGCCGCATTGACGTAATTAACCCGTTCCCGCAGAGCTTGGGAGAGCAAACCTTTAATGGCCGCCACCACCAGGGGTTGACTATTGGTATATTCCGCCAAATCTCCCTGTAAGCAAACCGTTAGGCGATCGATGCGGCCGCCGGCCAATTGACCCACTAAAGTACCGAGGGTTTCCGCCAGCTTCAGGTAGGGACGCAATTTTTCCATTACATCGGGGGTTAAACCGGGAATATTCACCGCTGAACGGGCCGGCAAACCAAGCAACACATCCCGAATTTGTTCCGCCACATCCACCGCCACATTTACCTGGGCTTCTTCAGTGGAAGCACCCAAATGGGGGGTTAAAATCACATTGCTAAATTCCCGCAGCCGAGATTCCCCTAGGGGTTCCTGGGCAAACACATCCAGGGCAGCCCCACCAATCTGGGCCGTTTCAATGGCTGTTACCAAAGCTTCTTCATCAATAATGCCTCCCCGGGAACAGTTGATAATCCGGGCAGTGGGCTTCATTTTAGCCAGGGTTTCAGCATTGATTAGGTTGGCGGTTTCCGGTGTTTTGGGAATGTGTAGAGTGATAAAGTCGGCTTCACTGAAGAGCAGATCTAAGTCCACCAAAGTGCAACCAATTTGGTCGGCCCGTTCCTGGGAAATAAACGGATCGTAAGCTAACAATTTCATCCCCATGGCTTTGGCCACACCGGCCACGTGGGAACCAATTTTCCCCAGCCCCACTACACCTAAAGTTTTCTTATAAACTTCCGTACCAATAAATTGTTTCCGTTCCCACTTACTTTCCTTAACGGATTTGTTGGCATCGGGGATGTGGCGGGCCAGGGCCATCATCATCGCTAGAGCATGTTCCGCCGCCGCAATGGTGTTACCCTCGGGGGAATTGACCACCACAATGCCCTGACGGGTGGCCGCCGGCACATCAATGTTATCCACCCCAACCCCAGCCCGACCAATGATTTTTAACTGGCTACCCGCTTGGATAATTTTCTCCGTCACCTTGGTGGCAGAGCGCAACATAATGGCATCGTACTCAGGAACAATGTCTATAATTTCTGCTTCCGATAGCCCAGTTTTGACGTCAACTTGGGCCACTTGTTTGAGAATATCAATGCCGACTTGGTCAATGGAGTCAGAAACTAAAACTTTAGCCATGGTGAATGATCGAAAAATTAATAGCGCTGGGGCCGGCGGGGACAAAAGGCCAAGAGACAGTCCCTGGAGCCAGGCTAGATTCACTAGATGGAGTTAGTATCCTGGGCCGATCTCCGTAGCCCATTCTAGCGGCTTGGGGGATAACCGTTAGCAATATTTCTGATTCCCTGGGACTGGGGGGGCCAAACCATAGGGAGTTTTCCCTAGAAAGCCTAGAAGTTTTTGGATATAATAAGCAAGATTAATTTAAAGTAACAAAACTTAAAATTGCCCTGGTTACTGTTCCCCCAGAGCAAAATCTTTTTTTTTAAACCCCCTTTAGCCAACTTTACTCAGCCCCCGTAGTGATTCCCCTTTTAACCACCGCCTTAGCCCAGCCAGGGCTGAATTTTTTGCGCCGCTTACACCGTTGGCGTTCTGGCTTATCCATTAACCCCGCGACCACTGGCATGCAATTAGCAGCTGGCTTCCTTGTGTCGGTGCCGGTGTTTATCCAAGCTCCCCTGGTACGACAGTTTCCCTGGATTTCGCTCGCTTTAACTTTGCCCTGGGTGGCGATCGCCGTTTGGTTAATGAAGCGACCGGAACAGGCCATGTGGGGGGATTTGTTGTTGGGCTTTAGCTGGAGTTGGTTGGCGGGAGCGATTTATTGGGGCTGGTTTCGTTGGGAGCCCCTCTGGCATTTACCCATCGAGGCGATCGGTTTACCCTTTGCCCTCTGGGGATTGAAACGGGGCTGGGGAGTGATCGGCCATTTATTCTATCTAGGCTCCCTGATGGGGACAGCGGTCACGGACCTTTACTTTTACCTCACCGGATTGATGGACCATTGGCGGCAGGTGATGGTGGTGGACCCGGAATTTGCCCGGTTTGTGTTTCAGGCGGCCCTGGCTAAAATCCACACTCCCTGGGGTGCTGCCTGGGCTTGGCTACTACTGGCCCTATTGTTGGGGCTGGGGGGTTGGGCATTGCAACGGCCTTCCCCCGGTTGGCAAGCCTTTGGGGGGGCAGTGTTGAGTACGATTGTCGTAGATGCCCTTTTCTGGCTTGGGGCTATGATGGCCTAAGTCAACTCTTGTCATTATTCTGTGGATAAGCCTGCCCTACCCATTTACCTAGTAGTACATTTTTCTTATGGAGATGTAACCTTTCCTCTCCAGGGGCGGAGCTATTGGACTGTGGGCCGGAGTCAGGACAATGATTTGGTCATCCGAGACAATTGTATTTCCCGCAACCATGCCATTCTACAGGCGACGGAAGAGGATACCTTTTTGCTAATTGATTTGGGTAGTCGCAATGGCACCTTTGTTAATGGTCGACGGGTGAGTGTGCCGATCGCCATTCAAGACCAAGACAAAATTACCTTTGGCAAAACGGAAGCGCAATTCTACTCCGATCAAAACGGCACCCCGTCGGGGCTACTGCGAAATCCGGCGGAATGGGATACCCAGACCAATGTGCTCCATGAACGGCGGTTAATTACGGTGTTGGTGGCGGATATGCGTAACTTCACCGGCATGGCCCAACAGGTGGAAGAGGAGTTGCTATCTATGCTGATTGGCAATTGGTTTCGCCAGGCTGGGCATATTCTGCGGGAAGCGGGCAGTTGGGTGGATAAGTACATCGGTGATGCGGTGATGGCCATCTGGTTCCACGGTTACAACGAAGCTACTCCCGCGGAAATTATTCAAATTCTCCATGCTGTCAACCGACTCCAAGCTATGACTGCCAAGTTGAATCAGAAATATGAGCTACCCTTTCCCCTCCGCATTGGTACAGGGATAAACACTGGTTACGCCATGGTGGGCAATACCGGCAGTGGGGACCATCCTGACTACACGGCGATCGGGGACACGGTCAATGCGGCTTTTCGGCTGGAATCGGCCACTAAACAGGCCCATTTCGACTTAGCCATGAGCGAAAAAACCTTCAGTTACTTACAGGACTTGCCCCAATGGTCCGCAACTGTTCAGCAGCACACCATTGAGTTGAAAGGCTACACTAACCCGATCACCATTTACGGACTGCCCTTTGCTACCTTGGGAACCCTGTTGGATCACACCTCCTTGGAAGATACTACCCCCGCCTCGGAAGGGCCCTAATCGTCCATAATGGAAACCGTTGTAACATTTCTTAACACCTATGCCATTACCCACTTCCCTGACCACCCTGGATGGAACGCCCCTGGCCCCGGAGGTCATTGCCGATAAAGTTGTCCTTTTTGTTAACGTTGCCAGTAAGTGCGGCTTAACCCCCCAATACAGCGGCCTAGTGGCTTTGGACAAGGCCTATGGAGAAAAGGGCTTAGTAATTATCGGTGTGCCCTGCAACCAATTTGGGGCCCAGGAACCAGGCTCCCCAGAGGAAATCAAAGATTTCACCAAAACCAAGTACGACGTTGATTTCACCTTGTTGGAAAAGCAGGACGTCAATGGTCCCAACCGCAGTCCCCTCTACCAATTCCTTGTGGGGGATGGGGAAGATATTAGCTGGAACTTTGGCAAATTTTTAATTGGTCGGGATGGACAGGTGGTGGCTCGCTTTGACCCCCAAACTAAACCCGATGACACTAATCTCAAGGCGGCGATCGAAAAAGCCTTGGGCTAAGTTATTGAGCGTAAATAGCACAAACATTGTCTGCTATTGAGCTTGTTGCAATCTTCACCCCGGCCCTGGGCACGGGGTATTTTATTGGTAAAAATCCGATCCTCATAGGCGATCGCCGGGGGGGATTTGTTTATTTGTTGTCAAAGCTTGAAATTTCCAATGCCCCGCTTGCCAAATTAATCCCCATAATTGAGCTGGAGGCGGAGTTAATGGCCGCCCATCCCAACCCATGGCATTGGAAAACAATTATGCGTGATGTTTTTATTGTTGCCGCTAAACGAACTCCCCTGGGACGTTTTGGTGGCTCCCTGACCAATTTTTCGGCGGCGGATTTGGGAGCCCATGTGATGAAAAGCGTCCTAGCCCAGGCCGGGGTGGGGGGAGACCAGCTTGACCTGTACATTATGGGCAACGTGTTAAGGGCTGGCCATGGGCAATTGATTCCCCGGCAAGCGGCCTTGAAGGCGGAGATTCCCGATACGGTGGACGGTTATGCAGTGGATATGGTCTGCTCTTCCGCCATGATGAGTGTGATTAATGCAGCTTTAACCATCCGGGCTGGGGAGGGGGATTTAATTTTAGCTGGAGGGACGGAATCCATGTCCCAAACTGGTTTTTACCTTTCCCACCGGGCCCGCTGGGGCTACAAGTTCCTCATGGGAGCACCGGAAAATTTAACCGATCTCCTGCTCCATGATGGTTTGACGGACAGCACCAATGGGGAGGGCATGGGGGAACAGACGGAAAAATTGGCCGCAGAGCATGGTTTCAGCCGGATAGAATTGGACGAAGTGGCCTGCTTATCGCAACAAAGGGCGGCCCACGCCACGGAATCTGGTTATTTTGACTCAGAAATTGCCCCGATTGAAATCACCAGTCGGAAAGGAACCCAGGTGTTAGCCAGTGATGAAGGTATTCGCAGTGACACCACCGTGGAAAGTCTAGGCAAATTGCGCTCGGCCTTTGCCAAGGACGGAGTGTTAACAGCGGGCAACTGTAGTCAGATTACCGATGGGGCGGCAGCTTTGCTCCTGGCCAGTGGGGAAGCGGTGGAAAAATATCAACTCAAACCCTTGGCAAAAATTTTGGGAGGCAGTTGGGCGGCGGGTACTCCCAGTCGTTTTCCTGAGTTGCCTATTACCGCTAGCCAGAAACTGTTAGCAAAGCTAGATAAAACCCTGGCAGATTTTGACTTGTTTGAAAATAATGAAGCCTTCTCCGTCAGCAATCTTTTATTTGAGCGGCGGTTGGGGGTGGATCGGGACAAGTTGAATGTGAACGGTGGGGCGATCGCCCTGGGGCATCCCATTGGAGCGTCGGGGGCCAGGATCATGGTTACCCTACTCTATGCCTTGCAACAACGGGATAAAACTCTGGGGTTAGCAGCCCTTTGCCATGGCACGGGGGGCGGTACGGCGATCGCCTTAGAGCGGGTGTGAACAGTGGCAAGATCTCCACAATTAGTCCCTTTAGTTCACAAATTTCTCAACATTTCGATTTCAACATTTTCAACATTTAACCTATTTACCCAGGAGTCACCATGTTAAGTCTTGGTTTGGAAGATAAAGTAATCGTGGTCACCGGCGGCAATCGGGGCATCGGCGCGGCGATCGTGAAATTACTCCAGGAAATGGGGGCCAAAGTAGCTTTTACCGATTTAGCTACGGACGGGGGTAATACTGAAGCCCTGGGGGTGGTGGCCAACGTCACCGATTTGGAATCCATGACGGCGGCGGCAGCGGAAATCACCGATAAGCTGGGCCCCGTTTACGGTGTGGTGGCCAATGCCGGTATCACCAAAGACAACTTTTTCCCAAAATTAACCCCCGCCGATTGGGATGCAGTGTTGAACGTTAACTTGAAAGGGGTAGCCTACAGCATTAAGCCTTTCATCGAAGGCATGTATGAACGGAAAGCCGGCTCCATTGTGGCCATTAGTTCCATCTCCGGGGAGCGGGGTAACGTCGGTCAAACTAACTATTCCGCCACTAAAGCTGGGGTAATTGGCATGATGAAATCCCTGGCTCGGGAAGGGGCCCGGTATGGAGTGCGGGCCAATGCAGTAGCCCCTGGTTTCATTGACACCGAAATGACTTTGGCGATCCGGGAAGATATTCGGGAAAAAATTACCAAGGAAATCCCCTTCCGCCGTTTTGGTAAACCGGAGGAAATTGCCTGGGCGGTGGCCTTTTTACTTTCCCCCGTAGCCAGTAGCTATGTCACCGGCGAAGTATTACGGGTAAATGGGGCCCACCACACCTAACTTTTGCGGTACTGTGCAAGAATCCTAATTTTCTCCTCCCTAATTCTGGGGAGATTTTTTTTAGCCGTCTAAATCCCCCGCCATCACCGTGGCGATCGCCGTTTTGGCATTGTCCTGAAATTCCCGCACATTGACTTTGTTGAGCAGGAAAATGGAGAGAATTAACCCCAGGGCCTGGAGGGCAAACACCAAACCGTAGGCCAATACCGCATTGGCAAATAAAGCTTTGCCGATGTTCAACACCGTTCCCCCAGCCACCGTGGCTAAGCCTCTGGAAATGGATTGGGCCAAACCCCAAGCTCCAATAAAAGTGCCAGCGGTTTCCACAGCGGTGAGGTCCAACATTAAACTGGTGGCTCCAGCGGTGATCATGCCCGATGCTAAGCCGAAGAAAAGTAAACCGGATTTTAACAGGGTCACATTTTGCTGAAATCCCGCCAGAATTAACAGGGAAAAACACAGGGCGGCCAGGGCACAGCCCAGGGAAGTGGTGCGTTGTTTGCCTAAACGGGGGACGACAAAAAAGCCAGTGGAGCCAATGCCCAGCAGGGTTCCCATGCCAAAAAAGGCGTTTAACTGGGTGGTTTCGGAAATGCAAAGATTAAAGACTTCCCCACCGTAGGGTTCCAGTACTGCATCCTGCATAAATAGGCTCAGGGTTAGTAGCAACAAAAAGCCGAAGAAGATGGCCGTTTGTCGGCTGGCGGTCAACACCTTCAGCGCTTGCCCCAAAGTAATTTCATCCTCTCGCCCCCCGGAACGATCGCCAAAGCGGGAATATTTCTTTTCCACCCCCACCGTGGCGAGCCAGGCCAGGAATACCACGATCGCCGGCATGATGATGAAGACGGGATTAATTCCCCGTTGCAGTTGGGCAATATCGACGGTTTTTTTCACTAGCAGGGCATCGGCATTCAACAGGGCCGGGCCACAAATTTCAGGGGTGTTTAACAGCCGGGAACTGACAATGGCCCCCACCACGATACCCACCATCAACATGGACCAGACAATGCCCACCAGTTTGGAGCGATTATCTTCATCGGATACGTCCACCAACAGGGCGGCAAAGGGAGTGGAGCTTAAACTCAGAGTGACCCCGTAGGCGGCGAAAACTGCCCCCAGCACAATGCTCCAAAAAATGGTTAGGGCTCCCCAGCCGTTATTTTGCAAACTTAGCCCCAATTGCCACACCACCTGGAGGGCGATAAAGGACAATATGGTAAAACCCAGGGCTCCCAGCCACACATAGCCAGTGCGATGGTAACCCCACAGCCGCTGACTGTCGGACAGTTGACCGCACCACACCTTAAAGGGACTAACAAATTGATACATGGCGATCGCCGTAGCGGCCACCCAGGGTAACACTGCTAGCTCGTCAATCAGCACCCGGTTGAGTACCCCCAGGGTAAGTAGGGACATAATGCCCAGCCCCATCTGGAATAACCCCAGACGGAACATAGTCACCAGGGGCAATTTGGGCAACGGGGATCCGGCCATCGATTCGCTAACGGTCATTACTACCTTGTCACAGAAAACATCCCGTATTCTAACCAACTAAGGCCTAGCAAGACTTTTCTAGAGGCGATCAAGCATAGTTTTCAGTTCTCCCTGCACCCTTTCGTAGCTGGCCGCTAAGGTCGGGAAATGCCCTGGGTCCATGGCCCGGGAGTCCCGTTGGCGGGTCAGATTTTCCAAAGTTTTAGCCTGTTGTGCCAGGAGTACCGCCCCTAAATTAGCACTGCTAGAACCCAATGTATGGGCGGCCGAACTCAAATTTCCCCAATCTTGATTGGCGATCGCCAGTTTGATCCGTTGCAATAGTTCCGGCGCCGTTTGGCAATAGATATCGATAATCTCCCGAAGAATTAACTGACCATTCTCTCGATCCAAGTCCCGTAGAGAACAGATTATGTCTTGGTCAATGGGGGGTAAAGTTGTGCCAGCCGGATCTTCTGGGCAGGGACTAGAAGGGGATGGTTTAGCCTCAAAAGCACTAACACAGGAAACAGTAGCCATCCGATCTTGGCTGGTGGACTGGAGCGCAGTGGCGGCCACTTGTAGGGCCTGTTGTAAGGCTTCTAGGCGAATGGGCTTACTGACATAATCATTCATGCCGCTGGCCAAACACCTTTCCCGATCGCCTTCCATGGAATAGGCTGTCACCGCAATGATCCAAGGCCTTTCACTCCGGCCCTGGGACCGTCGAATATGCTCCGTGGCGGTTAAACCGTCCATTTCTGGCATTTCCACATCCATCAACACCACGTCATAATCACCTTTTGCCAAAGCCGATAAAGCTTCTTGACCGTTATTGACCACATCCACTGGGTACCCCAACTTTTTCAGTAAAAGCTTAGCTACCTGCTGATTGATTAGGTTATCCTCCGCCAACAAAATAGTTAAATTAGAGGAGGAATAGGGAAACAAAGGCCCGCTAATTGCCTCCGTAGACACCAGGGTCGGGGGCTCAGTTTGCCCCAACACGTCCACCAAGGTATTTTCAAGCTCATCGGGGTTAATGGGACTCTTGATCCAGGCTTGCACCGGTGGTTTGTCGCCGCTGTAGCGCTCCCCTGGGGATAGATAAATATCCGTGGCTACTAACACTGGAATGTCCTGTTCCGTAGGGGCCCAGGTTGTAATTTTCCCTAAGTCAAAATCGGTGAACTGCTTTCCCCGGCCCTCTGGATAGGGGCAATGGAGGATGAGGGCACCATAGTTTTTTTGAGTTAATCTGCTTTTGAGATCTTCCCCTAGTTTAGCGGGGGAGGAAAAGGTAATTTGCTCCGCTTGGAGACGCCAACTGGCCAAAAGATTTCGCATTCTGGTGCCCCGGCCCTCATCGTAATCTGCCACTAACACTGATCGCCCAATGAAGAGGGAGTGGCGCAAATTATGGACAGAATAGGCACAACTGGGCAGCACCGTTAAATTGACTGTGAAATAGAAAGTCGAACCCTCGATCGTCGGTTGCCCTATCTGCCAAAGTTCAGGGGGATTTCCCACCACACAGCCATTACTTTCAGCCCAGATGGTGCCCCCCATCAAAGCAGTCAACCGCACACAAATGGCCAAGCCTAACCCAGTGCCGCCAAAGCGACGGGTAATGGAAGAATTGCCCTGGCTAAAGGCCTGGAACAAAGCCTGTTGTTGGTTAGGAGCAATGCCAATGCCCGTATCCTGCACCGCAAAACAGATTTGATATTCCCCCTTAGCTGCGTCGTGGTCCACCACTTCCACCGTCACCTTGACCTGTCCTGCCTCGGTGAATTTGACCGCATTGCTGAGGAGATTAACCAAAATTTGCCTGAGGCGAGTCACATCCCCCTGGAGGTTGGGGGGAATGGGGGTGAGAAAACGTCGGATCAGAGTGAGGGATTTTTGCCGGGCGCTCGGCACCACCACGTCCAAGGCTTCCTCCAGGCATTGCCCCAAATCAAAGGGATACACTTCCAGGTCTAATTTGCCGGCCTCAATCTTGGAAAAATCTAAAATATCGTTAATTAAGGTGAGCAGGGTTTCCCCGCTGTTGCGGATGGTTTGGGCGAAATATTTTTGTTGAGTGGTTAGGTCCGTGTCTAGTAATAATCCGGTCATGCCGATGATGGCATTCATGGGGGTGCGAATTTCGTGGCTCATGGTGGCCAAAAATTCACTTTTAGACCGATTAGCTGCCTCCGCCGCCGTGGTGGCCGCCACCAATTCCTGATTTTGTTCGGCCAATTGTTGCCGCATGCGCCGTTCCATTTCCAGGGACTGTCCCTGAATCATTTCCACCTGTTTACGTTGGCTGATGTCCCGGTAAAGCCAAAAATGACCCTGGGAGCTATCCCCCAACATGATCGGCACATAATCTCGCTCAAAAAAGCGCCCATCCTCTAGGGCAAGTTCCACTTTTAGCAGGGGTTCCGGGGACTCGATCGCCAAAAAGTTGTGGGTTACCCCCTGGCCATGGGATATCAAGCCATTAATGCGGGGGGCGATCGCCGTTAAATTTTTGCCCAGCAGAAGGTCGGCGGGAAAACCCAGATTAAACAGCCGGGCAAATTCGGGATTGACCACCACAATGGTGCCCTGGGCGTCGGTCATCAACACCCCTGCTTGCATATTTTGCACCAGGATACCCAGGCGGGTGGAAGTACAGGCCAGGGCTTCGGCGGTCCTGGCCTGTTCCAGGAGAGTGTGGTGTAGATTATCCCTGGTTTGTTTCAGTTCCAGGTGGGTTTTTACCCTAGCCAACAGTTCCGGCGGGCTAAAGGGTTTGGTGACATAGTCCACTGCCCCCTTGGCAAAGGCTTGCAGCAAATCTTGTTTTTCGTTGCTAGCAGTGAGAAAAATTACCGGAATATCCCTGGTTTGGGGATCTTGTTTAAGGCGATCGCACACCTCCAGCCCATCCATGCCGGGCATCATCAAATCCAGCAGAATGAGATCCGGTTGGGCCTGGGTCACCCGTTGCAAAGCTTCCGGCCCGGAGGTCACAAAAGTAGTGCTGTAACCTTCCCCTTCCAACAGTTCCGAAATCACATAAATATTCTCTTTTACGTCATCCACCACCAGAATGAGAAAACTCTCCGGCTCAAAAGTAGCAATGGGTGGGTGGGGCTGGGATGGGGACATTACAAATTGGCCCGTTGGTGTTTTGATGATGTTTTGACTGTGTTGATGAGGAGCCAACTGAGGAAAGGATGGAAGAGTTTGCAGTGGTGATAATTGGGGCGGGGCCGGCCGGGGGCCAATGTGCCCGACAGTTGGCCCAACAAGGTGTCCGAGTCCTGCTAGTGGAGCAACATTCAAATTTTAGCCAAAATAATTACTCCAGCGCGGCTAGTCCTTTGGAAACCATGGCATTGTTCGATCTGCCCCCGGGGGTGGTGGCCCGTTATTGGCGCAATTTGGCGATCGCCGCCACGGAAAAGGAACAAATATGGTACAGCGATCAACCCCGGGGTGTGGTGTTCGATTTTGCTAAATTGCGACAATTTTTAGCGGATACGGTCACGAAAGCAGGGGGGCAAGTGTGGTTGGGGCACCGCTTTTGGGGTTACCAGCAAGTTGGTGATGGTTTGGAGGTTACCCTGCGGCGATCTAGTAAAAATTCCCTAAGTAGTGACTCAGTGGAGAAAGTCGAAAAAGTTACAGTAAAAACTCAGGTACTCATTGATGCAACGGGGTCAAAACGGGCAGTGATTAATTGTGGGCAACCCAAAGCGACGGATAACAACCAATATTATCGGGGCATTGGTACGGAATATTTGATTACAGTAGATGAAACCACCCACCAACGTTTTGCGGATACCCTAGTTTTTTTCCTCGGTTACCGTTGGAGTCCCCAGGGTTATTCCTGGATTTTTCCCATGGATAATCACCAGTTAAAGGTAGGGACAGCAATTTTTGCCGGGCAACACCGTTATTTGGGCGAATTGAAGCCGCTCCGTTCCTACACTGAAGCTATTATCCGGGATTATTTAAAACTGGAAAAATCCCAATACCATCTGGAGGAAATTCACGGCTCTGTGCTGGACTATGCCGTTAACCAGGGGGATACATACCATCGGGGCTCCGTGCTGGCGATCGGTGATGCGGTATCAACGGTGAACTTTTTAGGGGGGGAAGGCATCCGCCATGGTATGCAGGGAGCCAATATTGCCGTTCCTTTTGTGGCGGATTATCTCCGGGGTCATGTACAAGCTTTTGAAAAATATGAACAGGCCATGAAAGCCCATTTTGCTGAACCCTGGCAACGGACAGAAAAATTAAGCCAACGGGTTTACCTCGAATTCGGCGATCGCCAGATTGATTTGGGGGTGACCTACTTGAGTTACCTCCGCTATGATGACGTGCTGGATCTCCTTTTCCATTACCGATTTGATAGGATCTATGGGGGCATTACTCCCCTGTTGCTCAAAAAAGTTGCCCAATTTAGCCAGCAGTGCCGCCAATGGCTCAGAAAACTCTCACCATGATTAGAGCCAATAAAACCAATTATCCCTAAACGATGAAGGTTAAAGTAATCCTCAAAATCTTAGAACGGGATGGTTGGTACGTAGCTCGAATACGGGGAAGTCATCGGCAATTGAAGCACCCCCACAAGGCAGGTTTGGTAACTGTACTGGGCAAACCCAGTGACGAATTAGCCCCTGGGACACTAGCCAGTATTCTCAAGCAATCTTCTCAAGCAATCAGGTATTACTTTATGAAGTATTTAGTCATCATTGAAACGACAACAACGGGATTTTCCGCCTATTCTCCCGATTTACCAGGATGTGTGGCAACAGGAAAAACGAAGCAAGAAGTTGAACAAAATATGTCGGAGGCGATCGCCTTTCACTTGGAGGGAATGCGTTTAGAAGGATTAACTATCCCAGAGCCAACTTCCTTTTCTGCCTACGTAACAGTTGCGGCTTAATTTTCCCCTCTTCACACCAAAATCATTCCCTGTTGTCAATGGCTCAAAAATCTTCGTCGTTTTTTCCCTATTTAATTGCCGGACTTTGCGCCCTGTTGGGGGCCTGTAGCGGCAACCAAGCATTGCAGGATCGTTTTGCCGCCAATCCTTCCCTGGGTAGTTCCCCCAGTCCCACCACCACTGTTTCCCCCACTCCGACCCCAGAAACTACGGAGCCGGATACCCCCACCACACCGGAACCTACCCCCACGGCCACCTTTTCCACTGGCACTTTTAGCGATCTAGACAAAGTAGGCGATCGCCAAAGGGAAGAAATTGAGGATTTAGCTCAACTAGACATTGTGCAAGCCAAAACAAGTCAGGAATTTGCGCCCCAAAGTAACATCAGTCGGGGAGAATTTGCCCGTTGGTTATTTCAGGCCAATAACGTCTTTTTTGCTAACCAGCCCAGTAAACAAATCCGCCCCGCTCCCAGTAACGCCACCCCTCTTTTCACCGACGTTCCCCCCACCCATCCCGACTTTGCTCAAATTCAAGGTTTAGCCGACGCCGGCTTAATCCCCTCTAGCCTCACCAACGACCCCACTGCTAGTCAGTTTCGCCCCGATGCGCCCCTAACCAGGGAAGATTTAGTCCGTTGGAAAGTGCCCCTAGATCAACGCCGAGCCCTGCCCAATGCGAGCCTGGAAAATATCAAAGAAACCTGGGGTTTTCAGGACGCGGCCAAAATCAATCCCAACATTTGGCCCGCCCTAGCCGCCGACTTCCAAAACGGCGATCAAGCCAACCTGAAAAGAGTGTTTGGTTACATCACTATCTTTCAACCCCAGCGTCCCGTAACTAGGGGAGAAGCGGCCTCTGCCCTCTGGTTTTTAGGAGTCCAAACCGACGGCTTAAGTGCGAAAGATGTAATCAATGCTCCCGCATCCCCATCCCCCGGAGTTGAGCCCACTGTTACTCCAGATACTGTTAATCCGGATACTCAAGGTAATTCACCTAATTAATTAAGAGCTAAAATCGCTCACACTGGTTAATTGAACTTAAATTTGACTAAATTTAACTAGCTTTGACCATGGCAGTAACCATGGGTTAAACCTATCCAACTAATAATTGTAATTTCGTCGGGGCATTCAACGCCGATTAAGTCGCCCCAATAGTTGTCAAACTGCCCACAAAAACTCTTGGCATGGACTTTTTTTCTTTGTCCGGTCAAGATAATATTAGTCTGCTGATCAGAGAACTGAACCCCTAAGAGTTGACAATGCCCCTATCCTCCCAACCGGCCATCTTAATTATTGGTGGTGCAGAAGATAAAGTTCACGGCCGTGAAATTTTGCAAACCTTTTGGTCGCGTTCCGGTGGCAACGACGCCATTATTGGCATCATTCCATCTGCATCTCGGGAGCCCCTACTGATTGGGGAGAGATATCAAACCATCTTTAGCGACATGGGGGTCAAGGAGTTAAAAGTCTTGGACATCCGTGACCGTGCCCAGGGGGATGACAGTGGCTACCGATTGTTTGTGGAACAGTGTACAGGTATTTTCATGACCGGGGGGGATCAATTGCGTCTCTGTGGCCTGTTGGCGGACACTCCCCTAATGGACCGCATTCGTCAGCGGGTACATAACGGGGAAATAAGCTTAGCGGGCACCAGTGCGGGGGCGGCAGTAATGGGGCATCACATGATCGCCGGGGGCAGTAGCGGTGAATGGCCCAATCGAGCGCTGGTGGATATGGCGGTGGGGCTGGGCATTGTGCCGGAAATTGTGGTGGATCAGCACTTTCACAATCGTAATCGCATGGCCCGGCTGTTGAGTGCCATCTCTACCCATCCTGAGCTGCTGGGTTTGGGTATTGATGAAGATACCTGCGCCATGTTTGAGCGGGACGGTTCCGTTAAGGTAATTGGCCAAGGCACAGTCTCCTTTGTCGATGCCAGGGACATGAGCTACACTAACGCCGCTTTGGTGGGGGCCAATGCCCCATTGAGTCTCCATAATTTGCGGCTCAATATCCTTGTCCATGGGGAGGTTTATCATCAGGTAAAACAGCGGGCCTTTCCCCGGGTAACCTAGCCATGACCCAAGGCAGGTAAGGTTCCCTGACCCTGGGGGCTGACTCGGATCAATTGTTCACAGCGAACAGTTTCAGTCAGAGGCCTAGCTTGAGAATGATAGTCGGCGTGTTGCGCTTCTTGCATTGGTTCTTGACTGACACAGATCATGAAAATTCTTAAAACCCTTACCCTCCGCGGCCCTAACTACTGGAGCATTCGACGCAAGAAGTTAATTGTAATGCGCCTCGACCTGGAGGATTTGGCGGAGCGACCCTCCAACAGTATTCCTGGTTTTTATGAAGGGTTGATCAGGGTGTTGCCTTCTCTTGTAGAACATTTTTGCTCCCCAGGACACCGGGGCGGCTTTTTGGCAAGGGTGCGGGAGGGAACCTATATGGGCCATATAGTCGAGCATGTGGCCCTGGAATTACAGGAGTTGGTGGGGATGACGGCGGGGTTTGGTCGCACCAGAGAAACCTCCACCCCAGGCATTTATAACGTTGTTTATGAATACGTAGATGAACAGGCAGGACGTTACGCTGGCCGAGCCGCGGTGCGCTTGTGTCGTTCCTTGGTGGATACGGGGGATTATTCCCTGACAGAATTGGAAAAGGATCTGGAAGATTTACGGGATTTGGGCGCTAACTCAGCCCTGGGGCCCAGCACAGAAACCATTGTCACTGAAGCCGATGCCCGTAAAATTCCCTGGATGCTGCTCAGTGCCAGGGCCATGGTGCAATTGGGTTATGGGGTTCACCAACAGAGAATTCAGGCCACCCTTAGTTCCCATTCCGGCATTCTGGGGGTTGAACTGGCCTGTGATAAGGAAGGTACAAAAACCATTCTCCAAGATGCGGGCATTCCCGTTCCCCGGGGCACCACTATCCAATATTTTGATGATTTGGAAGAAGCCATCAATGATGTCGGGGGTTATCCAGTGGTAATTAAACCCCTGGACGGTAACCATGGTCGGGGGATCACCATCAATGTGCGCCATTGGGAAGAGGCGATCGCCGCCTATGATCTGGCCGCTGAGGAGTCCAAAAGTCGTTCCATTATTGTGGAGCGTTACTACGAGGGCAGTGACCACCGGGTCTTGGTAGTCAATGGCAAGCTAGTGGCGGTGGCGGAAAGAATTCCAGCCCATGTAACCGGGGATGGCACTTCCACCATCACTGAATTAATTGATAAAACTAATCAGGATCCCAATCGCGGCGATGGCCATGCCAACATCCTCACTAAAATCGTGGTCAATAAAACGGCGATCGATGTGATGGAACGCCAGGGTTATAACCTAGACAGTGTTTTACCTAAGGATGAAGTGGTTTACCTGCGGGCCACCGCTAACCTCAGCACGGGAGGCATAGCCATTGACCGCACCGATGATATTCACCCGGAAAATATCTGGTTGATGGAAAGGGTAGCCAAGGTCATTGGCTTGGACATTGCCGGCATTGACGTGGTGACCTCCGACATCAGCAAGCCCCTACGGGAAACCAACGGAGTAATTGTGGAAGTTAACGCCGCTCCAGGTTTTCGTATGCATGTGGCCCCCAGCCAGGGTCTGCCCCGTAACGTGGCCGCACCAGTATTGGATATGCTCTTTCCCTCCGGTACCCCCAGCCGCATTCCCATTTTGGCCGTGACGGGGACTAATGGTAAAACCACCACCACCCGCCTCTTGGCTCACATTTATCGGCAAACGGGCAAAACGGTGGGTTACACCAGCACCGATGCCATTTATATCAACGAATACTGCGTGGAAAAAGGCGATAATACGGGGCCCCAGAGTGCCGCAGTAATTTTGCGGGATCCTACGGTGGAGGTGGCAGTGTTAGAAACGGCCCGGGGAGGCATTTTACGGGCAGGTCTTGCTTTTGATACCTGTGACGTGGGGGTAGTGCTCAACGTGGCGGCGGATCACCTCGGTTTGGGAGACATCGACACCATCGAACAAATGGCCAAAGTTAAGTCCGTCATTGCAGAGGTGGTGGACCCCAGTGGTTATGCGGTGCTCAATGCGGATGATCCTTTAGTAGCGGCTATGGCAGACAAAGTGAAAGCCAAAGTGGCCTATTTCTCCATGAACCCCGATAATCCTGTTATCCAAAACCACATACGGCGGAATGGCATTGCGGCGGTGTATGAGTCTGGTTATGTGTCCATTTTGGAAGGCTCTTGGACTCTGCGGGTGGAAGAGGCCACATTGATTCCCATGACCATGGGGGGGATGGCACCGTTTATGATTGCCAATGCCCTGGCAGCCTGTCTGGCGGCTTTTGTTAATGGCTTAGATGTTGAAGTTATTCGCCAAGGAGTAAGGACTTTCACCACCTCAGCGGAACAGACCCCTGGAAGGATGAATTTGTTCAATCTGGGTCGGTACCATGCACTGGTGGATTACGCCCATAACCCGGCGGGCTATCGGGCCGTGGGGGATTTTGTCAAAAACTGGCACGGTCAACGCTTTGGTGTGGTGGGAGGCCCTGGCGATCGCCGAGATAGTGATCTAATTGAACTGGGACAAATTGCGGCCCAGGTATTTGACCGGATCATTGTCAAAGAAGATGATGATAAACGGGGCCGGAGTGGGGGAGAAACAGCGGATTTAATTGTTAAAGGCATTTTGCAGGAGAATCCCGGCGCGGCCTATGAGGTAATTTTGGACGAAACTGTAGCGTTGAATAAGGCTTTAGATCAGGTAGAGGAAAAGGGTTTGGTGGTAGTGTTCCCCGAAAGTGTGAGCAAAGCCATTGAGTTAATTAAAGCCCGTAAACCCATTGGTTAAAGGTTTTCTTCCCCCTTGCTGGAGTCATTGCTATGGACACCACCTACCAAAAAAGTAACCTTGCCTGGGAATTGCAACAGTTAACCCAAAATGGACGGGAATGGCTGGCTTGGCAGACCGATCGCCTGTGGCAGGGAGTGCCGCCGATACCAGGGCTGGACATTCCCAATTGGGAGTGGTGGGAAGAGTTAATTTTCCACGGCTTACTCTGGTTAATTATTGCCTTGGTGATCGCCGCTATTTGGTTTAACCGCAAAACTTGGCAGAGATATTGGCAGAATCTGAGCAACGTTGATCTCAATCCCCATTTTTCGCCCCCAAATCCCGGAGTTAACCATTGGCTCAAAGCTGCTCAGCAGGCCGCCCGCCAAGGAGATTATTACCAAGCCTGCCGATATTTGTACTTGGCCACGTTGCAAATGTTGCAGGAGCAAAGAGGTTTAGAACCGACACCGGGGAGAACTGACCGGGAATATCAACAGTTAACGGAACAATTTCCCCAGGCCGGCGCCTACGACACCATTTTCACCGTCCATCAGGAACTCTGTTTTGGCCAGCAACAGGCTTCCCTAGAGTTATTTGAAGATTGCCAAGGGGCGATCGCATCTTTGGAACGGGCTCCGAAAACAAGGACGGATCAGCGAAAATTTGCTGGGTCTTGATCCCGGCGGTGGCGCACTGGAATGGGTTCTCCTTCGCTGTCCCCCACTAAACTGGCGGTGGTTTCCAAAGCTTGACGAAGATGTTTAGCTGCATAAATGGACATATCCCTGGGCACATTAATCCGATCCCGCAGATAACGCAATGCTTGGTCTGTACCCTGGGGTGCCGCACATTTTTCCCCCGTGGCCAGTAGGGTCAACGCACAGCGCAGAGCTTGATCAAACTTTTCCCCCTGGTTATGGGCATTGACCTTAATAATATTTTCGTGGTGTTTCACCACCCTGGCGATCGCCTCTTGCTTAACATTTTCCGGTTCCGGGCAGGTGGCATCGGGTAAACCAAACCAAGGGCCGTTGTCCACCCGCTGTTGATTCTGCTGGGCCTGGACACTACCGTTGGAGTAACAACCACCCATTTGGGGCGGCAAATCATGGGCATGGGTATGGAAATCACTCTGGGTACCCCTATAGGTCATCCGGGTTTCCAGCGCCGCAAACCAGTCTTTTAAGCGGGGATTATCCTCCCTTAGGGAATAACCTTTGTAATAAAACAAGCTCGCATTCATGCGCTCCACGTAGGGAACAAAAACGATGTCAGCAGTGCTAAATTCTGGTAAGAAATACGGGCCAGGTAATTTTTCCAATGCTTTTTCCACTTGATTCACCACCTGTTGAAACTGTTGTTGATTCCGTTGATCAGCACCGGGAAACATGGCAGGGTAGCAGAGCCAATTACACCAGGCTCGAAACAGTAACCTTTCTAGTTTTCTAAGGGGTAATACCAATGGATCTTCCATCGCCCAAAGCAATGGTCCAAAAGCTTTTTCTAAGGCTATTAAAATATCATCGCTTTCAGTGTAAAATCTACCATCCAGTTCCAAGGCAGGCAACATTCCCGATGGCACTAATTTTTTATACCAATCCTCCTTTTCCCCATAGCAAAACATGGTCACCTTTTTGATTCGGTAAGGAATTTGCTTTTCTTCTAACCATAACCAAACTTTTTGACAATAGGGGCACCAGGCATGGTTATCGCGATAAAGAGTAACTTGTAAAGACTCCTTTGATTGTCCAAATAATCTCAGAGTTGCCTGGGCATTGGTGGGACCATTAACCGTATCCACCTGATAGTCGGATAGTTCAGCTAAAGCTTGCCAAGAAAGGGGAGTAATCATAAAAATTATTATCTTAATAATGGTGGAACAAAATAAGAAATTTGGGAGAAATATTTTGTGTTTTAACTATAGCAAAAAGTGAGTTATTCGAGACACTTTCAACTTCAAAACGTTTATTCCGAGAAGGTTTCAGTGACTGTTGGTTCTAACCGTCTCGATCTTCGCTATAGTTTCTAATTCAACCAAAATGATCGGAGTGGTTCTAGGACAGCGTTCACATCTTTAATTCTAACTATTAGTATGATCAAAAAATCAGCCAAGTAATGAAATCGGGCTCTTTTCGCGAAATTGTATTATTTTTACGACTGGTAGGTTTTGATGTAAGGTGAAGCGAAAGCATCGGTAGCAACAATATGAAGCAAATTATTCCCGCACTGATTACTTTATCTTTTTCTCCAATGGCGATCGCCGCTTTGCCCCCTCAATATCAGAACGTCAAAGATTTGGAGGCAATGGTCAACTATGTTAAAGAGAATCCTGACGTGGCGGCAACGTTGAAATCCATAGACCTAGAAAATCAAACCATCAACTACGGTCAAGACTGTCAGGTAACGTTTGAGCGAAAACCTTCCCCCAAGCCCCTTGGCTGGGCTGGCCCCGCCGAACTGCTTCAATTCAAAGCCATTAATTGTCCAAGGGAATAATTCATTGCCAAACGGCGATCGCCCGTAAAATTTGGATATATTTTACCTAAGCACTCCACAAGTATTTATGCACCAAATATCAATGAAGCAAACTCGTTTTGTCCAAGTTCTCATAGTGTCAATATTCCTAGTTTTCGGAATGGCGATCGGACTGCAGCAGTTATCTGCACAGCCAAAGATGACGCTTTCAAGAATCCCTCTAGAAGACAAGTTGTATGAGCCTGCAGGAATGGCATTTAGACCTAATCAATCCAATCAACTGTGGGTAGTCAATCATGGCAATGACTCAATCGCAACTTTAACAAATCTTGGAGAGTCTAACCTAGAAGTATCAGTTAAAAGTGATGCCTACGCTGAGCATTTTCTAGCCAAACCAACCGGCATTGCATTTGGTTATGATGACACGTTCGCAGTCTCAAATGACTCGATCAACGAGTTACGGGGAATGAATTTCATCAAAAATCCTGAGCGAAATAAAAATTTTGTTAATAACCATTTCATGGGTCCTACTTTGTTCTCGGCAAGCACCTATGCTTTGGCTGGACAAACTAAGAAATATCTAGAAGATTGGCCGCAACCTGGGAACGGACATGATCCAGACCGTGATTTGACTCTTTCACAAGGATGTCCTTTAACTTATTGGAATTCTAGCGTTCAGCAATGTTACTGGCCGCGTGAAGGGAGCCACTTGGATATGTTGCATGAAAGTCCGTTAGCCATGGGAATTGCCCATGACAAGGGTAATGCCTATTTCTTGCTAGATGGCTGTGGTAGTCGAGACAGCAATAAGCAGTGCTTGGGTAATGGGCATTTAATGCGCTATGACTTTAACCGAGATCACCAGGAAGGTAATGGTTTTCATGGCGATGGCATTGTTTGGCGTTACCCAGAAATTGATTTCAAACGTGACAAAGATATACCTAGCGGAATGTTGGTGCTAGATGATTGGCTCTACTTTTCCAATACTGGTATGGGCAAAGTTGAGAGAATAGCTACTACGGAGGGAAATGTACAAACCATTGTCAAAAGTTGGTCAGATCAATACGATAAAGAACAAGTTGGCACTGGAATAATTAGCTGGGAAGATGTTAAAAGTGTCTCAATGGATGGAGATGAACCAGAGGCTATTAGTAACTGGGTAAGAACTCATGGAGATCTTGCTAAGATAGCGGAACTTGGCCAAGCTTGGATTCCTCCTATGGAAGTTCTTGCAGAATATTCTTATGTTTACAATGTGCCTCAGGAAACTTTTATTTCAGAAAATTGGCTAGACAAACCTTCGGGACTTGCTAGCGATGGAAAATCTCTTTTCGTTGCCGACTACAGCTCTGGGTGGATTGCCGCTTTCGATTTGAAAACTGCAAAATTGGAATGGAGATATCAGTCAAAGCTTAATAGTATTTCAGGGCTGGCATTTAATCCTAATAAATCTCATGAACTGTATATTTCGGATCGTGATACTAATTCTCTTTACCAGTTGAAGTGGAACTAAAATCACAAGAGATAGAAAGCTCTTGGCGATACGGATGCCTGATCGTAAGCACTCCAAACTCAAACAGTTTGCGAAGTCTAGGGGAATCAGTGTGAATAAGTTGGTTGAGGAGCTTTCAACCATTACTTTGACTGAATTTGATGCTTATAATCATTTTCGGTTAATGGCAGCCTGGGGTAACATCACAGAAGGTTTAAGGCTTTTGGGTAATTTTAGATGGATTCGATTAGACCCTTAGAATTTGGGTATGTTTGACAATCTGTGCAAATTTCTGGCCGAATCATTTTCCGAAGACTATGCTGCCTGGTTGCTGGGACGACCAATCAAATTGACCAAGCTCAGTCCAACGGAATTATCCCTGGAGCCAATTCGGGCTGACTCCCTAATTTTGGAGCAATCGGAAGACTTGGTTTTACATTTGGAATTCCAAACGGAACCTGACCCCACCATGGGTTTTCGGATGTTGGACTATCGGGTAAGGGTTTATCGCCGTTTCCCCCAGAAAACGATGCACCAATTCGTTATCTACCTGAAACGTAGTAACAATGATTTAGTTTATCAGGATAGTTTTCAGGTGGGGGAGACTTTGCACCGTTACCAAGCGATTCGGCTTTGGGAGCAACCATCGGAAGCATTTCTCCAAAGTCCAGGGTTGTTGCCCCTAGCGGTATTGACGCAGACCTCTGACCCTACATTAAAATTGAGGGAAGTGGCGACTGTATTGGAACAGATTGAGGATAATCGAGTTAAAGCAAATCTCATGGCAGCAACTTCTGTTTTTGGAGGAATCCTGCTGGCCCCTGAGCTGATCAAAACGATTTTAAGGAGTGAAATTATGAAGGAATCCGCTGTCTATCAAGAAATTTTACGGGAAGGGGAACAACGAGGTTTACTTAAGGGCAAACTGGAAGGGAAACTAGAGGGTCGGCTCGAGGGAAAACTGGAAACTATACCTCTGTTGAAAAAATTAGGTCTTACGATCGCCGAAATTGCCAAGGAGTTAGATATTGATGTTGAACTAGTTAATCAGTTTGTCGCTAACCAAAATAATTAAGGATTTATAGTGATTATCCTTTGGCATATAGGCTGACCCGCCCATCACTTGCCGATGCAAAAGCGGCTAAAAATACGGTCTAAGACTGATTCTGTTACCGTTTCCCCTGTCACTTGCCCAAGGGCATTGATAGCCAAACGTAAATCAATAGTCCAAAAATCTAGGGGTAACTGTTCCGCCATGGTTTGTTGCAATTGCTTGAGCGCCAGTTGAGCTTCCGTTAAAACAGCCTCTTGCCTTTGGTTAATGGCAAAGTCCAAATTTTGCGGTGATAAATTGGTTTGATTTACTTGCTCAATAATGGCATTTTCCAAAGCTTCAATGCCTAGATTAGCGGCGGCTGCAGTTAACACTGTGTTGGTGATTTCTGGTGGATAACTGACCAAATCAGCCCGGCCTAAATCAATTTTGTTAATGACTAAAATCAAAGGGCGGTCTTTGACTTGCTCATAAATCAATTGATCCGCTTCTGTCCAACCCTGGTGGGCATCCACCGTCAGCAAAACTAAATCCGCCTGTTGGGCCGCTTTGCGAGAGCGTTCCACTCCGATTTGCTCCACCTGATCCGCTGTTTCCCGTATTCCTGCCGTATCCAATACCTGGATGGGAATGCCCTCTACTACAAGTTGGGATTCCACCACGTCCCTCGTCGTGCCCGGTAGATCTGTGACGATCGCCCGGTCGGTGCGGCTCCAGGCATTGAGCAGACTAGATTTTCCCACGTTGGGCTGTCCGACAATGGCCACTTTTAAACCCGTGCGCAATAATTCCCCCCGCTGGGCTGTGTTTAAAATGTCCTCCAATTGTTGGTACAAATTCTGCAATTGCTGACGAATTGAATCTTCATCCAGGGGCGGTAAATCGTCTTCAAAATCAATGCGTGCTTCCACTTCCGCCAAAATATCTAAACAGGTGTTGCGCAAATCCCGAATCGGTTGGGCTAATTTGCCCTGTAATCCCGCCAAGGCGATCGCCGCTGCCTGGGGAGATTGGGCCCCCACCAATTCACTAATGCTTTCCGCTTGGGTTAAATCCAACCGACCATTGAGAAAGGCCCGGAAACTAAATTCCCCCGGCTGGGCTAGCCTGGCCCCCTGTTGCAAACACAGTTGTAAAACCTGTTGCACGGGCATAATGCCGCCATGGCACTGGAATTCCACCACGTCTTCTTTCGTGTAGGAACGGGGCGCTAGCATCAATAGGAGTAGGGCTTCATCGATCGCCGCTTTGGTTTGGGGATGGCGCACATGGCCGTACAAAATGCGATGACTTTCCCAAGTTTGGTTGCCCGGTGCATCGAATAAAGTTTTGGCAATGGTGAGGGATTGTGGCCCCGATAGTCGCACCACCCCGATGCTTCCCTGCTGGGGCACAATGGCCGTGGCGATCGCCGCAATAGTATCTTCTAATTGCATTGCCTAGTGTCAAACAAAATTTTGGATTCCATCGGCTTAATTTTAAGGTTTTCGTTACTACGGCAGGTACTACAAATCCCCAACAGTGGTTAAGGATCAAGGCGGTTAGCCAGAATGGCCACGGGCACCATGGGAATCATAGGTAGTAAACAGATTGCCCACTGTTGCCAGTCCATGGGAGCAGTTTTGAACAATACATTCATAAATGGCAGTTGACTGAAACCAATTTGTAAGGCGATCGCCACCGCAATGCCCAGTAACAGTATGGAGGCTTTGGTAATGGTTTGACGTTTACCCGTCACATAGCCCAGAAAACTACGCCCTAACTGGCTAATGCTGAGTAGATAAATCACCCTAGCGGCCACCAGGGCTTGGATGGCCATAGTACGAGCTAGGGCTAAGTCGTCATAGGTGCGATTAACCCACTCGAACATGCCAAAAATTAGAATCCAATTGAACAGGGATACCAGTAAAATGCGGTGCAGTAACTTTTTGGTAATTAGGGGTTCGTTGGGATTGCGGGGAGCCTGTTGCATAATGCCCGGTGATTTGGCTTCAAAGGCTAGGGGCACAGTCATGGTGATGGAGTTGATCATGTTTAACCACAACACCTGCAGGGAAAGAATGGGCAAATTCAACGCCAGTAAAACGCTGATCAAAATGGTCATGGACTCCCCGCCATTAACCGGCAGCAAAAAGGCGATCGCCTTACGGAGATTTTGGTAAACGGTGCGTCCTTCTTCCACCGCCGCTTCAATGGAGGCAAAATTATCGTCCGTGAGCAACATATCGGAGGATTCCCTAGCCACCTCTGTGCCCCCTTTACCCATGGCAATGCCAATGTCAGCCCGTTTTAAAGCTGGGGCATCGTTCACCCCATCCCCCGTCATGGCGACAATGTGACCCTTCTCCTGTAGAGCTTCCACCAGTTGTAATTTTTGTGCTGGAGCTACCCTGGCAAACACGCAACTATCTTCAGCGGCTTGGGCCAATTCTGCCGGACCCATGGTTGCCAACTGTCGTCCTTCAAAAGCAATGCCATCCCCTTCAGCGGCAATACCCATCCGTTTGGCGATCGCCTGAGCGGTGCTGATGTGGTCGCCGGTGATCATTTTCACTTCAATGCCAGCGTCATGGCAGGCGTGGACTGCGGCAATGGCCTCCGGTCGTGGCGGGTCGATCATGCCCTGTAAACCTAAAAATATTAGCCCTGTTTCAATATCCCCGTGGTCAATCGCATGGTGATGGGGCTCCACGGTTTTTTTAGCAAAGGCCAACACTCTTAGACCCTGTTGGGCCATATCCTCAACATTTTCCTCAATTTCCCCTCGGTCGATGCTAACCATTTGACCATCATCGAGGAGCATGGATTCACACCGTTGTAGTAAGGACTCCACTGAACCTTTGACGTAAATTGTTCTGCCGTCCCCATCGTGGAGAGTTGCCATGTATTGATAATCCGATTCAAAGGGAATGGAATCTAAACGGGGTTTTTGACTTGCCAAACCGGCTTGACTGAAACCAGCCTTGGCCGCCGAAGCTAGCAGTGCTCCCTCCGTGGGATCCCCCACCACCGCCCAATCATCCCCCCGATGTTCCAGTTGGGAATCGTTACAGAGCATGCCCGTCAGCAAACATTCTTCCAACACTGGGGGTAAACCATCCAACAAAACGTTATCCACTTCTTCTCCCATCACTTGCCAAAATTCTCCTTTGGGACTGTAACCACCGCCGCTAACTTCGTAATGTTTGCCCCCCGCATACACCGCTTGCACTGTCATCTGATTCTCCGTTAGGGTCCCAGTTTTATCGGAGCAAACCACCGTGGCACTACCCAACGCCTCCACAGCGGGCAGTTTACGGATAATGGCGTTACGTTTAGCCATGCGATTCACCCCGATCGCCAAGGTGACGGTCACCACAGCAGGCAAACCTTCGGGAATGGCACTAACGGCCAAGGCCACCGCCGCTTCAAACATTTCCAAAGGGGAACCACCCCGTCCCCAACCCACCGCAAAGGTGAAGGCCGCCAGGGTAACAATTACGTAGAGCAGTGTGTGGCTAAATTTGGCAAACTTACGGGTCAAAGGGGTCATGAGGCTGACCTGCTTTTCCATGGATTGGGAAATTTGCCCCATTTCCGTGGCATTGGCAGTAGCTACTACCACCCCGGTTCCCTGACCAAAGGTGACAAAGCTCCCCGCATAGGCCATGTTTAACCTTTCGGCCAGGGGCGTTTCCTCCGGTAAAAGTTCCACCGCCTTTTCCACCGGCACTGCTTCCCCCGTCAAAGCCGACTCATCCACCTGGAGATTACGCACTTTTAACAGCCTTAGATCCGCTGGCACCTTATCCCCCGAAGCGAGGGAAACAATGTCACCGATGACTAAATCCTGGGAAGGAATCCGTAGATTTTGCCCATCTCTCAACACTGTGGCTTCTGTTGTTACTGCCTTGGCCAAGGAGGCGATCGCCCCTTCTGCTTTCGCTTCTTGGATGTAACCAATGATGGCGTTGACTAGGGTAACTCCCCAAATAACCCAGGCGTTGGTCCAGGAGCCGAGAAAAGCCTTAACCGTACCAGCAATGAGCAGAATGTAGAGCAGAGGTTGGTGAAATTGCAGCAGAAAACGCAACCAAGCTGGTTTGCCCGGTTTAAATTTCAATTCGTTGCGGCCATATTGTTCGTAACGCTGGGCCACCGCCTCCGCTGTCAGACCTAAACCTGGATCGGTGTGCAAATCTGCAAGAATGTCTTCCCCTGGTCGATGGTGATGGAGGTAAGAACTTAAGGTGGGGAAATCCATACTGATTTGGGGGCAAAGGAAACGCCCCCATGGTATCAACTGGGCCGAAAAGAACCAAAATTACTGCACGAAAAATCCCCCACTAGGCAGGGAGGACCTAAAAAAACTGTCATGATCAGGCAACGCACTAACATCAGGCGATCGCCACTACAAACCGACATCAATCCCGGCAAATTTAAACTCTGCCATGGTGATTAATCAATCCTCTCCTATTTCTTCTCCAATGCAGGTTCCACTACCAAATAATAAATATTGATGAATTGAATTGGAAGCAATTACACTGCCACTGGCTTTTGCTAGAAATGTTCTACCTTCAACGTATTCGTCAATGGTTGTTTCTTCTCCATAAACATCAAAAGTTACAACTTTTTTAGCTCCTGAATAACAACTTAAGTTGTCCGTTAATTTTGGCTGTTTTTTGTTGAAAACTTCCCCTTGATCAATCACACACATACCCCCACTAAAATTAACCCAGTGTTGTCCTTCACTGTCGGAAACTTTTATTTCATGGGCGAATTTATATTCATCAGCAAAGGGGCCTTCCACCACATTTTTACGAAAAATTTCTTCTCCCCCGGAAAAGCATACTAAAACCGGCAGGGTCTGATCTGGGGAGTTAGTATTGGCCACTGCCATCGCGGGCTGATTTCCCAGCAGGAAAATAGCAATGGGAAGAATAACAAAATAAATAAGTAATTTAATCAATTTATTTATCCTATAAACTAATAAAAGCTTGGCAACAATTGGTTTCCCTGCATTATCCTTGACGCAGGGGCGATATGGCTCAGCGAAATGCCCACGGGGACCAGGGGAGTTAAGCGGAATAAACCGATGATAGCAATAATATGAATCGGATTAAATTAGGGCAGAATTTCTAGAAATAATTAGTGGGAAGACTGTAATCTTTTTAAAAAGTAGCCCACTAAATAAAGGGAACCACAGAGAACAGTCAATTGTTCAGAATTTTCGTTGGTTTTCTCTAAACTTTCCAAGGCTGTAAAACAATCATCAAACAGTGTAACCTCTTTTAAATCCGGCATAATCTGCCAGGCTAACTGCTCCAACGTTGGTAAATCCCCGCTGTCATGGTCCGGCACTGGCACTAATAACAGGCGATCGCCGGGACGAAGTAAATGCTGAAAAATTTGGTCATGTTCCTTGGTGCTGAGCATACCCATCACCCAGGTAATGGTGGGCAGGTAATTATCCGATTGATCAACTAACCCATGGGTATAGTTTGCCAGAGCTTTGGCCGCCGCCGGATTGTGGGCCCCGTCTAAAAGGATTTTTTGTCCGTTGTAGTCCACCCACTGCAATCGTCCAGGCCAGACAGCTTTACCCATGCCCCGTTGGATAACCTCCGGTGTTAATTTATCCCAACCCTGGTGTTTTAATTCCTGCAAAGCGGCGATCGCCAGGGCCGAGTTTTGTAGCTGAAAATCTCCCAATAGGACCAGGGGATATTCAAAACCTTGCCAACTAGCCCAGGGTTGACCATTTTTTTCCGTGGCAATGGCGGGGGTAACCCAATAATCGGGGCAATGTAATTCGGCAATGCGTTCTTGAAAAACTGCCTGCGCTTCTGGGGGAATGTTGCCTAAAAATACTGGCCTCTGGGCTTTGAGAATGCCAGCTTTTTCCCTGGCAATGTGAGCTACGGTTGGCCCCAAAACCTGCCAATGTTCCCGACTTAAAGAGGTAATAATGCTAAGCAAACAAGGTTCTGGGACGTTGGTAGCATCCAGTCTGCCCCCCAGCCCCACTTCCATCACCGCGATGTCCACCTCTGCCTGGGCAAAATAAAGCCACACCGCCGCAGTAAACACCTCAAACAAAGTCGGGCGATCAGAACTATCCGCCGGGGCGATCGCCGTTACTTGTTGCAATGCCCCGATTAAACTAGCGTCATCAATGAAACGGTTATCAAGCCAAACCCTTTCCCGCCAATCAATTAAATGGGGAGAAGTGTAGCGGCCCACCTTATAGCCCGCTTCCGCCAACACACTGGACAGATAGGCACACACCGATCCCTTGCCATTGGTGCCCCCCACATGGACATAGGGCACTTTTGCCTGGGGATTGCCCAACTTGGCCAGTAGGCCATGGATGCGCTCCAGACCCAGATTAACGCCGGCGGTTTTATAGGGTTCCAGTAGGGTGTTGATATCCATGGCAATTATTGTTGGCAAAATTCAGTTGATGCATTTAAACCGATGCGGTTACTTTGGTCTCGGTTAAATCGGGGACATTTTTCGGCAATGGACAGGCGATCGTCTCACCACCGTTGTAGCCCACTAGGGTTGTTTCCCCTTGGTAATGGCGGGGAGTTTCCAGTAACATTTTCCAGGCTTCTTTGGCAGTCAACAAATTCATCTGCCCAGGATAATGGGTTTGTAGCAAATCCTGCACTAAAGGATAATAATCGGAATTTACGTCGGGAAATAAGTGGTGCTCTGTGTGGTAAGAAAAATTAAAATGTAAGCAATCAAATAACTTGGGCATCCGCAAAGAAACACTATTAACCAAAGGATCATTAATATCCGTCATCGGGCAAGCCAAATGGTTGGTGTAGATATAAAACATGCCCATAGCATGACCCAGGAAAATCGGCAAAAAGTAGCCTAAAATAATGGGAATCAATTGGAATTGCAGGTAAAACAAAATGCTTAAATGCACTGCCCCTATGGCTGCTAATTCCAACCAAATTCTTTGGCGGTCTTGGGCTTTAACCGTAAAAGCAGCCGGAACAAAATCGGCGTTACCACCAGTGAAGAAAAGTACGGAAATCAGGTTACGAAAATTATGTACACCCCAGGCAGTACCCATGCCAAAAATTAACCAAAGGGTATTAACTTCTCCCGAGGGAGCAAACAGGTGATGAATCCATTTTCCCCAAGTTTTCGGCTGTTCGTGCAGATAATTTCGGTCAGGGTCCCGCAAACTATTGGTGTTATTATGATGAACTTGATTATGGAGCGATCGCCATTGACTAGGGGGCATCCACCAGAGGGAAAGACCTAATAAACTAATCAGGTAAGAAATTTTAGAACGTTTTTTGAGCACACTACCGTGCATCAGGTCGTGGCTACCGAATAAAAATACGGTGACGCTATTACCCATTAATAGGGCCATGGGCAAAAATAACCAAAGCCATTGCCCAGGCCACTGATGGAGATGACGAGCGATGGTTAGTCCCGCAACATAAATACCTAGGTTTAAACCTAAAATAACTAATTTCTTGGGATCGGCTTGGAATGCTTCCGGTGGCAAAAGAGGACGGAGTTTTTTAACGTATTCAGATTGAGCAGTGAGCACCAGGAATAATCCCTAAAAGTTAAACAAAGCAATTTCAGTGTAAATGATTTTACCTGTTTTGGGAAAATTCCGAGCTGATGCAAAGTGTTAAGAAAATCTTAACTGCTTCCTTTGGTATATGAAAATAGTCAAATCTATAGTCATTTCAATTAACGATGAGAGAATTTAATGTAAAATTATGGAGTGTACAAAATGAACAGGTTTAAACAATGGCTTACAGTTTAGATTTAAGGCAAAGGGTAGTAGCTTATATAGAAGCTGGAGGAAAAATAACTGAGGCTTCCAAGATATATAAA